>JALYPE010000252.1 GCA_030856525.1 Pseudomonadota bacterium
AAGCCGTGCTCCCACGAAGAACATCAGCGTGAAGGCCTTCATCTCCACCACCGGGAGTCGATATATGCAGCGTTCCATTGCCACCGTTTCCTTGAGCGGTACCCTGCCGGAGAAACTCGAAGCCATCGCCGCCGCCGGTTTCGACGGGGTGGAGATTTTCGAGAACGACCTTCTTTACTACGACGGCAGCCCGCGGGAAGTTAAGCAGATGTGCGCCGATCTCGGGATCTCCATCACGCTGTTTCAGCCCTTCCGGGATTTCGAAGGCTGCCGCCGCGATCGACTCTCGCGCAATCTGGAGCGAGCCGAGCGCAAGTTCGATCTGATGCAGGAGCTCGGCACCGACCTCGTGCTGGTCTGCAGCAACGCCTCGGCCGACGCCCTCGGTGATGAACGGATTCTCGTTGACGACATGCGCCTGCTGGCCGAACACGCCGCCGCGCGCGGCTTGCGCATCGGCTATGAAGCCTTGGCGTGGGGCCGGCATGTGAACACCTGGCAGCAGGTGTGGAACATCGTCCGCCAGGCCGATCATCCTAACCTCGGCGTGTTGCTGGACAGTTTCCACACGCTGTCACTCAAGGGCGATCCGAGTGCCATTGCCGACATACCCGGCGACAAGATCTTCTTCGTGCAGATGGCGGACGCGCCGATTCTGGCCATGGATGTGCTCGAGTGGAGCCGGCACTTTCGCTGCTTCCCTGGTCAGGGCGAATTCGATCTGCCTGGGTTTCTCGCACCGATCATCAAAAGTGGCTATACCGGACCGTTGTCGCTGGAAATCTTCAACGACGGCTTCCGCGCTGCACCGCCACGGGCCAACGCGGCTGATGGTTTGCGTTCGCTGCTGTACCTCGAAGAGAAAACCCGCGAGCGACTCGCGCAGGAAGCCAAGCCGGCGATAAATACCGAGATTCTGTTCGAGACGCCCAAAGCCAGCGAGTACAACGGCATCGAGTTTCTTGAGTTCGCCGTGGACGAAAGCCTCGGCGCAAAACTGGCTCACTGGCTGGAGCGGCTGGGCTTCGTCAAAGCGGGGCAACATCGCTCCAAGAGCGTGAGCCTGATGCGCCAGGGCGACATCAACCTGATCCTCAATTCCGAGCCCTATTCGTTCGCCCATAGTTTCTTCGAAGCACATGGCCCTTCGTTGTGCGCAACGGCGGTGCGGGTGACCGACAGTGCGAGCGCGTTGGCGCGGGCGGTGGCTTATAAAGGTCAGCCTTATCGCGGACTGGTTGGCCCCAATGAACTGGAGTTGGCGGCCGTGCGTGCGCCGGACGGCAGCCTGATCTATCTGGTGGATCAGCACGCCGATGTCTACGGCACGGATTTCAATCTGCAGCCGGGCGCCACTGCTGGCGGCGGGCTGAAACGCATCGACCACATGGCCATGGCGCTGCCGGCCGACAGCCTCGACAGTTGGGTGCTGTTCTATAAGAGTTTGCTGGATTTCGAAGCTGATGACGAAGTGGTGCTGCCCGACCCATACGGCCTGGTGAAAAGTCGTGCTCTGCGCAGCCGTGACAGTTCGATCCGCTTGCCGCTGAACATTTCCGAGAACCGCAATACCGCGATCTCACATGCGCTGTCGAGTTATCGCGGCTCCGGTGTGCATCACATCGCGTTCGATTGTGATGACATCTTTGCCGAAGTCAGCCGGGCCAAGGAAGCCGGCGTACCGCTGCTGGATATCCCGCTCAATTATTACGATGACCTCGCTGCGCGCTTCGATTTTGATGATGAGTTCCTTAGTGAACTGGCCTACTTCAACGTGCTTTACGACCGCGATGCACAGGGCGGCGAATTGTTTCACGTGTACACCGAGCCGTTCGAAGGGCGTTTCTTTTTCGAAATCATCCAGCGCAAGAACGGTTACGCCGGTTATGGCGCAGCCAACGTTGCCGTGCGACTGGCGGCCATGGCCAAATCCCGCAGCGGCGCGATCCGCCAGGCCAAGTTGTAGGTATTTCGTAACCATGAGTTGAAAGCGTGGCTGCACGACTTCCTTCACTGTGCGGTGCGGCCCATAATCGCCAGCCTGTGCAGTGATGGCCGTGAGCCCACAATGACGATAATTTCAAAACTCTCCGCAGCGCCCGAGGCTCCCATCGCCGAGCCTCGCAAGAGTCGCAAGAACAATCCGGAAAAAACCCGCGAGAACATCCTTCAGGAAGCCATCGTGGAATTTGTGCAGCAGGGGCTTTCCGGCGCGCGCGTCGACTCGATCGCCGAGCGCATTCACACCTCGAAACGCATGATCTATTACTACTTCGGCAGTAAGGAGCAGCTGTACGTCGAAGTGCTGGAGAAACTCTACGGCGATATTCGCAATACCGAAAACCGCCTGCACCTGACCGAACTGGCGCCGCTTGAAGCCATTCGGCGGTTGGTGGAGTTCACCTTCGATCACCACGATCGCAATGTCGATTTCGTGCGCATCGTCAGCATTGAAAACATTCACAACGCCGAATATGTAAAGCGTTCCGATGCGATCAAGGCGATGAACAACACGATTCTGGATTCACTGGGCGTGATTCTGCGCCGCGGTGTCGAGGCCGGACTGTTCCGCGCAGGGCTCGAACCGCTGGACGTGCATCTGCTGATCACCTCGTTCTGTTTTTATCGGGTGTCGAACCGCCACACGCTGGGTGAGATTTTCCAGATCGATCTGCCCGATGAACAGATCAAGCAACGTCATCGCAAGATGATTTGCGAGTCGGTGCTGCGTTACCTGCAGGCC
>JALYPE010000265.1 GCA_030856525.1 Pseudomonadota bacterium
GACCAGCGCCATGCTGACGACATAGCTGCTCGCCAGGGCGAAGCCACGTTTCGGTGACGCGCCGCTGCCCACGACCAGGCCGGCGAGGATCGGCAACATCGGCAAGGTGCAGGGGGTGAACGCCAGCAACAGCCCCAGGCCGAAGAACACCAGTAAACTCCAGCCCAGCGCGCGTTGTTGCAAGCCGCTGGCCAGTGCTTGATCCGGTGCCTGTTCGATCGCAGATGCGGCGGATGTTCCGCCCAGGTCCACGACCCTGGTTTGCGGTGGATAACACAGGCCGGCATCCGCACAGCCCTGGAAACCCACCTTGACCTGGCCCGTGGCGCCGGCCGGGATCTTCAGCTCCAGACCCTGCCGATAGACTTGCTGTTCGCCAAAAAACTCATCGCTGTGTGCTTCGCCCGCTGGCAATGCAGGGGTGTGATCCTTGGCCAGACCGTCGAACTTCAGACGTTGCTGGTACAGGTAATAGCCATCGGCAATCTGCCAATAAAGCTGCATTTCCCCGGACGCCAGTCGCTCTGCGGTAAAAGTGAACGCTTTATCAACCGAAAGGAAATCGGGCTTGGTATCGAACGGATTGGTCCCGGCCTGAACCAGGCTGGAGACCAGGAGAGCAAAAATCAAAAGTAGACGACGCATTGGCGAGGGCCTTGTCCCTGTGCAATTGCAGTGCACGATGGGGGGCTGCGATTAACCGTCGATTAACTTTGCGCTCTGGCGCAGCTCAACCCGGTCAGTCGAGTGTCGCGGGATCAGTGTCATGGTTAACAGTGTGCAGCAAGCGCCGGACTTTCACGGGCTACTCGTCAGCTTTGTACCTTGCCATAATCACGACTTAATGCCCGCTTGCTTCAATCGCTTTTTTACGCAGGAAGCTTTCAATGCACGTACTGGTTTGCGAAGACGATGAGCTGATCGCCAGCGGCATCGTCGCCGGTCTTACCGCCCAGGGCCTGACGGTGGAGCACGTCGCCACCGCGTCAGCTGCGCGGGCGATGCTCAAGGTCGCCGAATTTGATGTCATGGTGCTCGATCTCGGTCTTCCTGATGAAGACGGCCTCAAGTTGCTCCAACAGTTGCGCCATAACGGCCTGGAAATCCCGGTGCTGATCCTCACGGCACGGGATTCGGTCACTGACCGTGTCGACGGTTTGCAGGCCGGGGCGGACGACTACTTGCTCAAACCGTTCGACCTGCGCGAACTCGCCGCGCGTCTGCATACTTTATTGCGCCGAGTGGCCGGGCGCAGCGTCAACCTGATCGAACATGGTCGTCTGACGTACAACCCGAGCAGCCGTGAAA
This sequence comes from Pseudomonadota bacterium, assembly GCA_030856525.1. Taxonomy (GTDB): domain Bacteria; phylum Pseudomonadota; class Gammaproteobacteria; order Pseudomonadales; family Pseudomonadaceae; genus Aquipseudomonas. The sequence continues at coordinate 1,309 of JALYPE010000265.1, forward strand.
CCCTGCTCGGTGGCCAGCCCGTCGACCTTTCGCGGCGTGAACAGTCGCTGTTGCAGGCCCTGCTGCACAATCGCGGGCGGGTCCTCTCAACGGAACAACTCAAAGACAGCGTCTACGGATTCAGCGACGAACTCGAGAGTAACGCCCTCAACGTGCACATTCATCACCTTCGGCGCAAACTCGGTAACGGTATCGTCGAAACGGTACGCGGCCTCGGTTATCGCCTGGGTCCGGCCGACAGTGGGGAAGAATCGAAGTGATGAGCCTGCGTTTGCGCTTGAGTCTGACACTCGGCGCTGCTTTTGCGCTGATCTGGGCGTTGGCTGCGGCCTGGATGCTCAGCGACCTGCGCAATCAGATGATGTTTTCCCTTGATCAACGGCTGGTGGCCTCCGCGCGAATGGTTGCCGGGTTGATGGAGCAGTTGCCGGCACTGCCGAGCAACGGCGAAGGGACCCGTGTCAGTGCAGAGCAACTGAATCTTCCGGGGGGCATGGCGTGTCAGGTCAGCTCGTTGCGCGGTGAAATTCTGGCGCGCAGCCACACTGATCCTCAGCAAACCCTGGAAGCGGAGAAAATGGGCTTTCACGATCAGATGATAGACGGCGCGCCGTGGCGCAGTTTCACCCTGGCCCGCGGGGATTTGCGTATCACGACGGCTGATCGGCAAATCGAGCGGGAAGCTCTCAATATGTCGATCCTGCTGGCCGCTTCGGTGCCGGTTGGTGTGGCGTTGCTCGGTTGTCTTTGCTTGCTCTGGTTGGGAATCGGTCAGGGCCTGGCCCCGCTCAATCGCATGCGTGACGCCTTGATGCGGCGCAGTGCCGACTCGCTGGAACCACTGCAGATTCAACCGCTGCCGAGCGAACTGCAGCCTTTGCTGGACACTCAGAACCAGCTGTTTCAGCGAATTGGCAAGGCCATCGAACGCGAACGCCGCCTGACCGGTGACGCGGCCCACGAATTACGCAGCCCGCTGACGGCGATCAAGACGCACCTGCAGGTCGCACGCATGACCGATGGCGCTGCGCGTGATCAGTCGCTGGCCCGGGCCGAAGAGGGCGCCGATCGCCTGCACCGCACCCTTGAGCAATTGCTGTTGCTGGCGCGAGTCGAGGGCAGCCTGTCGTTTGATGACGGCGTGCAATGCAGCGCCGAGCAAGTGGCGAAACTGGCGATCCAGGACGCGGCAAGCGGTGATCGTCAGCGCATCAGGTTTCTGCCACCTTCAAAGCTGTCGCACGCCCCCGTGCAAATGCCCGCCGTGCTGTCGATTGCGGCGCTGCGCAACTTGCTGGACAACGCACTGCGGCACACCCCCGCCGACGAGCCGGTGGAACTCAGCCTGGAAACCAGCGCAGACCGGGTGCAATTCGTGGTGCGCGATCATGGGCCAGGGATCGCCGAAGGTGATTTACAGCACCTGACGCAACGCTTCTGGCGCAACGGGCAAAGTACCGGCTGCGGCCTGGGTCTGGCGATTGTGCAAGCGATCGTCCAGCGCTGCGGCTGCACCCTGCATTTCGACAGCCGCCCGGACGGGCTCAGGGTTGAACTCACCATGCCATTGCAACCGGTCTGACCTCTGCCCTTGCAGGAGCCGAGCTTGCTCGCGATAGCGGTTTAACATTCAGCATAACTATTGCCTGACACACCGCTTTCGCGAGAAAGCTCTGCTCCTGCAGATCTGCGCCGCACATCAAATGTAACCTCTGTTCGATGTATTCCTGAGGCCACCGGCGCTATCGTCGGCCTCCGCTTTTTCTCAATGGATTGAGGCAGCAGCGCCATGGATTCTCTTATTCGCATCTGCAAGGCCACCTCTGCCGACGCCGGCATCATCAGCCGCATCGTCGAACGCTCCATCCGCGTAGGCTGTGCGCTCGACCATCGCAACGACCCGCACACCGTCGCCACCTGGACCCACAACAAATCCGTCGATCACATGCACGCCTGGCTCAACGATCCGCGGGTCTACCTGAACATGGCCCGGCTCGAGAACAAACCGGTCGGCGTTGCGATGGCTGCGACGAGCGGCAAGATCGCTTTTTGCTATGTACAACCGGAATGGTTCCGCCGCGGCGCCGGGCAGGCACTGGTCGGCGACCTTGAACGCTGGCTGCACGATCTGGGGTTGAGTCAGGCCCGACTCAACAGCACGCGAACCAGCGAAACGTTTTACCGTCATTTGGGTTACCAACCCGCTACTCCTCCATTCCTGGTCGCCGGGCTCCATGCGATTCCAATGTTCAAAGACTTGACTGTGCCGTTGCAGAAAGCCGATCAAGGGCCTAAATTCGCCGCGCCCTGATGCGTTTCCAGAACAGGAAAACCTTATCGAGGGTCGAGAGATGTCAGTCGCTACCAGCCTTATGGAAGATCAGTCGGCCCGGACCGCTTTGGCGCCGGTCGAGACGCTTTATCACTTCACCGAATCGCCCTTGCTGGCGCGCCAGAACCGCCAGGAGTCCAACGCCCGCAGCTACCCGCGACGTATCCCACTGGCACTCAAGCGAGCCAAGGGGATTTACGTCGAAGACGTAGAAGGCCGGACGTTCATCGACTGCCTCGCCGGGGCTGGCACGCTGGCACTGGGGCATAACCACCCGGTGGTGATCGAAGCG
>JALYPE010000306.1 GCA_030856525.1 Pseudomonadota bacterium
ATCAAGGATCGGTGGGTGTTTGCGCACGATGCGTTTGCCAATCGCCAGTTGCGGCCGGTTGGTGATTTTTTCCAGGGGCCACAGCGCAGCCATAAACAAAGCGGGGAAGGCTATGTCCAATGGCCGATGCTTGAGTTCGGCGAAGATATGCCGCGCGGCTTTCCCGACAGGCCAACGAAGGGGTAACGACGAATCGTCGGCTGCTGTCGCGGTCGTTGCAACCGATCCCGGACTGACGACGGTGACCTCGATTCCGCTTGGCGCCAGTTCGATGCGCGTCGACTCAAAAAGATGCTGCAAGCCAGGTTGTACCCTGCCGGGCGCTTCGGCACGTGGCAGGGGCAAGTAGGTCACGGGACTGGTGATACCCACCAGATGAGGCGCGGTACCTGCACGCAACAATGGCAATGCAGCTTCAATGCAATAGCTGCAGGCGAGCAGATTGGTGCGCACGACATGCTCCACAATGGTCGCTTCAAACTGCTGGACGTCGACGTATTCACAGGTGCCTGCATTGAGGATCACTGAATCCAGCGAGCCCCATTCGCGAGCGATCTGCTCGCCAATTTCTCGCACCGTCTGAGCACTGGTCAAATCGCCGGTCAACACCAGAACCTGCCTGGGATAGCGTTGAGACAAAGTTTTCAGTGGCGCCACCAGGCGCGAGCTGACGGCCAGACTGGCACCTGTCTTGAGAATTTCCTCAGCCAGTGCGGCACCAATGCCGTTGCCTGCGCCGGTCAACCAATAACGACGTGGGGGTGTCAGACTCATCCTGTGCTCCTGTTCATACGGAAACCGCTCCTTTCACTGCAGTGGTTGGCAGCCGGGTCGTGCAGAAAACGTCTGCCCTCAATCGCGCTGCCCTCCGGCAGGCTGTCGCGAAGGCAGGTCCCTGAACGCCGCCAAAGCCCGCGCACGGGATGAACCGAGGTTGACGATCGGCGAAGGGTAATCTGCCACGCCAAACAGACCTCCAAGATTACCCGGGTTGTGCACGTCCTTTTTGTTAAGTGCGGCCAGTTCCGGTAACCACTGTTTGATAAACACGCCTTCGCTATCAAATTTTTCCGATTGGCTGAGCGGGTTGAAAATACGGAAGTATGGGGACGAATCAGTGCCGGTGGATGAGCTCCATTGCCAGCCGCCGTTATTCGCCGCCAAGTCGCCATCAATCAAGTGGCGCATGAAAAACCGCTCACCTTCACGCCAGTCGATCAGCAGGTTCTTGGTCAGAAACATTGCCACGACCATGCGCAAGCGATTGTGCATCCACCCGGTGTCGAGCAACTGGCGCATGGCGGCGTCGATGATTGGCAGGCCAGTGCGCGCTTCCTGCCAGGCAAGCAGGTCATCCGGGGCGTCGCGCCAGGCCAGCGCTTCGGTTTCCGGGCGGAATGCGCGGTGACGGGACACCCTCGGGTAGCCCACCAGAATATGTTTGTAAAACTCCCGCCAGAGCAGTTCATTGATCCAGGTGACAGCGCCAGTCTTGCCGCTTTCAAACTCGCCCTGATTACTTTGCAACGCCGCATGCAGGCATTGGCGGGGCGAAACCACTCCGGCGGCAAGGTACGCCGACAACTGGCTGGTGCCGGGTTTGGCGGGGAAATCCCGTTCGTTTTTGTAGTAGTCGATCTGCGCATCAGTGAAGGTGTCGAGACGTCGACGCGCCTCGGATTCGCCTGCGGGCCAGAGAGCCTGCAGGTGATCACTCGGGGTGTCGAAGCCTTCGATCCGCGCAGGGATCTCGTCGCTGCGAATCTTTAGGGGCGCCTGAGTGTCGGGCGCGGCCACCAGACTCGGCAGTGATCGGTGCAGGCGTTCATAACAGACCTTGCGGAACTGACTGAAGACCTGAAAGTAAGTGCCGGTTTTGGTCAGCACACTGCCCGGTTTAAACAACAGTTGATCCAGATAGCTGAAGAATTGCACATCGCCGGCGTTCAACGCTTCAGCCACTGCCGCATCACGGCGGGATTCATTGATGCCGTATTCTTCGTTGACGTGTACGGCCTCGATCTTCAATTGCTGACACAGCTCCAGCAGGACGGCGGGCGCTTGCTCCCAGCGCGGCGCCTGGCGGATCAGCAATGGAATATTCAGTTGGCCAAGCATCGGGCTCAACTCGGCGAGGTTGCGCAGCCAGAAATTCACTTTGCATGGCGCGTCGTCGTGTTCTTGCCATTGCTCCGGGCTCAACAGATACACCGCCACGCACGGCCCGCGAGCCGCAGCGGCAGAGAGGGCTGTGTTGTCGTTCAGGCGCAAGTCGCTGCGCAGCCAGATCAATTGCATGGAGAAGTCCGCAGAATTCATTGAAAAAGCGCCATCAGATCAACCCGCGCTCGACGAGCATTTGATGTGCTGATAGAGGATCCTGGGCCAGATACAAATCAGCTGTCTTGCACGTTTGTGCGGACAGCTCGGCGTGATGGATGCACACCGTGGGCCCGGCAATCAGTTTTGGGCAACTGACGCCATTGAAGAGCTTCGCCAGATGCACAACGTTCAGCGCTTTGCTGGAGTACAGCAGGACACCTCGGGCTTCGAGGTGATCGACTGCCAGTGCGAGCTCGCCGGCGGGCAGCGGCCAGTCAAATACCTCTACCGGGCAATCGGCGCTGCTGATCAGCCATGCCGTGAGCCACAAATGAGGCTCCAGGGGAACATCCGATTGATTGATCAGTAGAAACGGCGGAGTGCGTAGCTGACGGTTGTTATGGTAGATACGCGCACCGAATTTGCTGCGCAGCCAGGAATAAAAGAATCCTCGCTCCATCTGCGCACCGAACTGCCCCTGCCAGCGTTGCTCAAGGTCATTGAGCAATGGCATCAGCAATTGTTCGCACAGGGTTCGTGGCGGATACAGTGCCATGGCCTGATTGACGGTATCGTCCAGCGAGCGTTCATTCAGTTGGGCGATGGCTTGCAGCAGTGTCTGGCGCAATAGCTGCCAATCATTCTCGACCGCTCCGGTGAAGGCCTGCGGAGTGTCGAGCAGTTGTTTGACCTGGCTGACCGCGACCCCGCGATTGAGCCAGGTGAGAATAGTCAGAATGCGCTGCACGTGCTCGGCGTTGAACAGCCGATGGCCCTTGGGTGTACGTTGCGGCACGATCAAGCCGTAACGGCGTTCCCAGGCGCGCAACGTGACGGCGTTGACACCGGTCTGGCGCGACACTTCGCGGATGGGCAGCCAGCCTTCTTCAAGGGCTTTCCTGAAGTCCGCGCCAAGGTCTTCGGCAGCGCTGGTATCGAGTGGGGTTTTCATTAAATCGCATTTCGCAGGCTGAGGTTTTCCGGGTGCGGTTGCAGGTAAACCTGTTGCGCGATGTACGGATCGGGATGTAGACGAAAGTGGTGTTTGAGCAAAGTCAGCGGGACCACCAGCGGCACGATGCCTTGGCGATACTGACCGATTACATGCTGCATCTCCTGTTTGTCCTCGGCGCTGATCGCTTGTTTCAGATACCCGCTGATGTGTTGAAGGACATTCGTGTGAGTGCGTCGGGTCGCGCATGTTTTCAATGCCGCCATCAATTCGCTGAAATACCTCGGGCCAAGCTCCTGGGGGTCGGTGTGCCCCATGTTGCCCAGCAAGTTGCCCAAGGTCTTGTAATGCACCGGACTGTGCGCCATCAGCAGGTATTTGTAGCGCGAGTGAAATTGCGTCAGGCCATGGCGGGTCAAGCCTTCCTGCAACATCTGCTGCCACGCGCTGTAGGCGAAAACCCGAGTGAGGAAGTTTTCCCGCAGGATAGGGTCGTTGAGCCGGCCGTCTTCTTCTACCGGCAAATCCGGATGCTGCTCGCAGAACGCCTGGGCGTAGATGCCGCGTCCGCCCCCGTCCACGGGCGCACCGGTGGCGTGATAGACCTTGACCCGTTCGAGGCCGCAGGACGGTGATTTCTGCATGAAAATGTAGCCGCAGATATCACTCAGTTCCGTCGCCATCTGCTGACCGTAAGCGGCCAACGGCAGCGTGACGTCGATGTCAGCATTGACCGTGCCGATGGCGCGCGGGTGGTCAGGATCGCCGACCAGACGGATCGGTTCGCGGGGAATGCCCAGGCCGATGGCCACTTCAGGGCAGACCGGGACGAAATGAAAATATTCAGTAAGAGTGCGACTGCACAACCGCGATTCCTTGTGCCCACCGTTAAAGCGCACTTCGGCACCCATCAGGCAGGCGCTGATCGCAATTTTAGGTTTCGCGGTGGAAGGGGGCATCGGAGCACCTCGAATCATCTCTACAGATATGAGTATCTGTACAAGAATGCTTAATCATAGATTCAAAGGTGTACAAGTCAAATTGTTTGTACAGGTTTTGCGCTGTCGACTGTCGGCGCACCTCCAAACACACCCTCGTAGGAGCCAGCTTGCTGGCGATGAACGGTAGCGCGGTATCTCTGGCGAAAACGCGCTGTCTGCTTCGCCAGCAAGCCGGCTCCTACAGAAAACTATTTCCAGCCAAGCGTCCAAACATCGCTGTTTTTCAGCGAGCGCCAATCAAGTCGCTCACTGCGCATGGTCAGCACGGCCTGCAATTCGACGTCCACCACCGTGCCTTCCTCATCGCGGATCAGCTCGGTCACCAGAAAGTGCTTTTCACGATTTTGCGGATGGGCTGCTGTCCACTTTGACAGCAGCAGTTTGTCTGGATTGATGCGGTTCATTGCAAGTGTTCGTGCAGGCGGCGAGCGGCTTCCTGGCCACTGAGCCAGGCGCCCTCGACGCGACCCGACAAGCACCAGTCCCCGCAGGCATACAGACCCAGATCGGCGTCGGCTAGGGTGCCCCATTCGTGGCTGGTGGCGGGACGTGCGTAGAGCCAGCGATGGGCGAGGCTGAAGGTCGGTGCGGGCATGGCGTCGCGCAGCAGTTCGGCGAAGGCACCGTGCAAATGCTCGATCACTGCCTCCCTGGACAGGTCGATATGCTGGCGACTCCAGGCGCTGGTGGCATGCAATACCCAGGTATCCAGCGTCGTGTCACGACCGGGTTTTGTACGGTTGCGGGCCAGCCAGTCGAGCGGACTGTCCTGCACGAAACATCCTTCCATGGGCGTTTCCAGCGGTGTTTTAAACGCCAGCGCGACGGCCCAGGTCGGCTCCATTTTCACCCCGGCGGCCGCGCCGGCGAGTTTTGGCGCGCTGGCCAGCAAGGCAGTGGCTTGCGGCGCCGGTGTCGCAACGACGACATGACTGAATGGCCCGTGAGTGAAGCCCTCGGCGTCCTGCAAGTGCCAGTAATCTTCACCGCGATAGACCTCGGTGATCCGGCAGGCGAATTGCGCTTGCAGATCGCCCAGCAGTCCCCGAGTGATCGCACTCATGCGCGGCGTACCGACCCAGCGAGTCTGTTCGTCCGGCGACAGGCTCAACTGACCACCGTGGAAGGTGTACAACTGCGGCGTCCATTCGGCGACCCAGCCTTGGGATTGCCAACGGGTAACTTCCGTGACAAAACGCCGGTCGCGCGCAGTGAAATATTGCGCCCCCATGTCCAGCGCACCTGCATCGCTGCGCTTGCTCGACATGCGGCCACCGCTGCCGCGGCTTTTATCGAAAAGTTGGACGACATGCCCGGCGTCCGTTAGCGCCTGGGCGGCGGAGAGCCCGGCGATGCCGGTGCCGATGATTGCGATAGGTACAGTCATAGGGGCCTCGTTTACCTTTCTGTACAGACTACGCCGTGGATGAAACCTGTACAATATTGTTTTTTGGTATAACTTTTAGCGTTCTCGTTTTGACAGCTTGGCCTATTGTTAATTACAGAGCCTGCCCGATAACAAAGATCCCTGCTTATAAAAATAGACTAGTGATCACGGTAAAACGCCACGCGAGGAAGAAGTCATGCACATATTGCTGACCGGCGGTACTGGTTTGATAGGACGTCAGCTTTGCAAACACTGGCTGAGTCAGGGCCATCGGTTGACGGTTCTGAGCCGTACACCGGAAAAAGTCGCGGGCATTTGCGGTGCCGGAGTGCGCGGTATCGGGTTGTTCGAAGACATGGGTCAGGACACGCTGGACGCCATCGTCAATCTGGCCGGTGCACCTATTGCAGACCGCCCGTGGACGACCCGGCGCAAAGCGTTGCTCTGGAGCAGCCGCATCACACTGACCGAGACGATGCTCGCTTGGCTCGAACGTCGCGTGCAAAAACCCCAAGTGCTGATCTCGGGTTCGGCAATAGGCTGGTATGGCGATGGCGGCGAGCGCGAACTGAACGAGGAATCGCCGCCGGTCATCGATGATTTCGCCAGTCAGTTGTGCATTGCCTGGGAAGAAACCGCGCAACGCGCCGAAGCCATGGGCATTCGCGTAGTGCTGGTGCGCACCGGGCTGGTGCTGTCGGCCGAGGGCGGATTTTTGTCGAGGCTTTTGCTGCCGTTCAAAATGGGCATGGGCGGGCCGTTGGGCAATGGTCGGCAGTGGATGCCGTGGATTCATATCAAGGATCAAATCGCCCTGATTGATTTTCTGCTGCAACGAAATGCCGCCAGCGGTCCTTATAATGGCTGCGCGCCAAACCCGGTGCGCAATCGCGATTTCGCCAAGACACTTGGCAGTGTGTTGCACCGCCCGACGTTCATGCCGATGCCGACCCTGGCACTGAAAGTGTTACTGGGCGAGATGTCGTTGCTGCTGCTCGGCGGCCAGAAGGCCATGCCGGCTCGCTTGCTGGAAGCGGGATTCACTTTCCAGTTCACCGAATTGCGCGCGGCCCTGGACGACTTGTCCAGCCGCCTTTGAAATAGGACGTTGCATGACTGATCACGCATTGCTTCTGGTTAACCTGGGCTCGCCTGCCTCCACGTCGGTGGCGGACGTGCGCAGTTACCTCAATCAATTTCTGATGGACCCGTATGTGATCGACCTGCCGTGGCCGGTGCGCCGCTTGCTGGTGTCGCTGATCCTGATCAAGCGCCCGCAGCAGTCAGCCCATGCCTACGCGTCGATCTGGTGGGAGGAGGGCTCGCCGCTGGTGGTGCTCAGTCGGCGCTTGCAGCAGGCAATGACGTCGCAGTGGACGCACGGGCCGGTGGAGTTGGCGATGCGCTACGGCGAGCCGTCAATTGAAACGAAGCTGCTGCAACTGGTTGCGCAGGGGCACAAGAGAATCACCCTCGCGCCGCTGTATCCGCAGTTTGCCGACAGCACCGTGACCACCGTGATCGAAGAAGCGCGGCGCGTGGTGCGCGAGAAAAATCTCGATGTGCAGTTCTCGATTCTTCAGCCGTTCTACGATCAGCCTGAATACCTCGATGCACTGGTCGCCGGCGCAAAGCCTCATTTGCAGCAGGATTACGATCATTTGCTGCTGAGCTTTCACGGATTGCCTGAGCGGCACCTGACCAAGCTCGACCCGACGGGCCAGCATTGCTTCAAAAACGAGGATTGCTGCAAGAACGCTTCGCCGCAGGTGCTCGCCACGTGTTACCGCGCGCAGTGCCTGCGCACCGCGTCGGAATTCGCCAAACGCATGGGCTTGCCTGACGGTAAATGGTCGGTGTCGTTTCAGTCGCGTTTGGGGCGGGCGAAGTGGATCGAACCTTACACCGAAGCGCGCCTTGATGAATTGGCGGGGATGGGTGTGAGAAAAGTCCTGGTGATGTGCCCGGCGTTTGTGGCCGATTGCATCGAGACGCTGGAAGAAATTGGCGATCGCGGCAAAGAGCAGTTTGTTGAGGCGGGGGGCGAGGAGTTGGTGCTTATACCGTGCC
>JALYPE010000325.1 GCA_030856525.1 Pseudomonadota bacterium
GTTCGAAGCGTCATGCAGTTCGATCAGCTTCAGCAACTCGTCTGCCAGAGGAATACCGCCCTCTGTCGGCATACCTCGTGAATAAGCATTGCTGGCCAGCAACGTGTGCGGCAGATGATCGACGTCCATCATCGCCTGACCAAACATTTTGCGGTTGCCGTTGACGCCGCCGAGGCTGGTGCCTGCGATGTTCACACCGTGGTAGCCACGGGCACGGCCAATCATTTTGGTCTTGGTCGCCTGACCTTTCAGGCGCCAGTAGGCGCGGACCATTTTCACCGCAGTATCGGCGCACTCGGAACCCGAATCAGTGAAGAACACGTGATTGAGATTGCCCGGGGTCAGATCAGTGATTTTCTCGGCCAGCTGAAACGACAGTGGATGGCCGTACTGGAAACCAGGCGAGTAATCGAGGGTGCCCAACTGCTTGGCAACGGCCTCCTGAATCTCTTTGCGGGTATGCCCGGCGCCGCAGGTCCACAGACCAGACAGCGAATCGTAGACCTTGCGACCCTTGTCATCCGTCAGCCAACTGCCTTGCGCCGCCACGATCAGTCGCGGATCGCGCTGGAAATTACGGTTGGCGGTGTAAGGCATCCAGTGAGCATCGAGCTTCAGCTGGCTGGCCAGGGAAGAAGGGGCGTTTTCGGGCAAGTTCATGAGACAAACCTCGCAAGGCAAAAAGCGGCGTGGAGATGAAAAGCGTTCTTGCGACTAAATTGCCACGGCGATAAAGTCGGTGAAATCCAACTTTTCTAATGTTCAGTCTGCCCTTCACTAAACTTACGAGTAATAACAACATGAGCATTCGTCGCCCCGATCCGCTGGCCCAGGTCAGCGACTTTGATATCCGCCTGCTGCGGATATTTCGCAGCGTGGTGGAATGCGGCGGATTTTCTGCGGCGGAATCTGTGCTCGGCATCGGTCGCTCGGCAATCAGCCAGCAGATGAGCGATCTTGAACAGCGCCTTGGTTTACGTCTGTGCCAGCGCGGTCGCGCAGGGTTTTCCCTGACCGAAGAAGGTCGCGAGGTTTATCAGTCTTCGCTGCAACTGCTCAGTGCGCTGGAAAGTTTCCGCACTGAGGTCAATGGGCTGCATCAGCATCTGCGCGGCGAATTGACCATCGGCCTGACCGACAACCTGGTCACCCTCCCCCACATGCGCATCACCCACGCCTTGGCACAACTGAAGGAGCGCGGGCCTGACGTGCAGATCCAGATCCGCATGATCGCGCCCAACGAAGTTGAACAAGGCGTGCTCGACGGTCGCTTGCACGTGGGCGTCGTCCCGCAGGCCAGTGCGCTGTCCGGGCTGGAGTATCAGCCGCTGTACAGTGAGCGTTCGCTGTTGTACTGCGCGGTCGGCCATCCATTGTTTTATGTCGATGACAACCAACTGAATGACGAGCGCCTCGACAGTCAGGACGCAATCGCGCCGACTTTTCGTTTACCGGCGGAAATCCAGGCGCATTACCAGACGCTGAACTGCACGGCCAGCGCGTCCGATCGCGAAGGCATGGCGTTTCTCATTTTGACCGGGCGTTACATAGGCTATTTGCCGGATCACTATGCGAGCCTCTGGGTTCAGCAAGGACGCTTGCGTGCACTGAAACCCGACGACCGTTTTTACGACCTGAGCCTCGCGTCGGTCACGCGCAAGGGTCGTCGCCCGCACTTGGTGCTGGAAAGCTTTCTGGAGAGTCTCGCCGCCACCCGCTGATACAGCAGAGCCCGTAGGAGCAAAGCTTGTTTCTATGAGTCTCACGCAGCACTTGTCTGAAGCCCGTTCGTGCGCTATCAACCTTAAGGCCGCACCCACTCACCTGTCCGGAAGTGCCTATGACCTTTGAAGTCCCCGCCCATGGCGGCAAACCCGCCAGCCGCATTCGTCAGAAGAACGAAGAGGCCATCATCAAAGCCGCCGAAGACGAGTTCGCCCGTCACGGTTACAAAGGCACGAGCATGAACACCATCGCGCTGAATGCGGGGCTGCCCAAGGCGAATCTGCATTACTACTTCACCAACAAGCTTGGGCTGTACGTGGCCGTGCTGAGCAACATCATCGAGTTGTGGGACAGCACCTTCAATACCCTGACGGCCGAAGACGATCCAGCAGAAGCATTGACGCGCTATATCCGCGCCAAGATGGAATTCTCCCGTCGCCAGCCACAAGCCTCGCGGATTTTTGCGATGGAAGTGATCAGCGGTGGCGAATGTCTGAGCGAATATTTCAATCAGGATTACCGGGCGTGGTTCCAGGGTCGAGCGGCTGTGTTTCAAGCCTGGATCGACGCTGGCAAAATGGACCCGGTCGACCCGGTGCACCTGATCTTTCTGCTGTGGGGCAGCACCCAGCATTACGCCGACTTCGCCACGCAGATCTGCCGGGTCACCGGTCGCAGCAAGTTGACCAAGCAAGACATGGAAGATGCCGGTGACAATCTGATCCGCATCATTCTCAAAGGCTGCGGCCTGACTTCAACTCAATAAGACACTTATGCCTTTTACCCTCAGCGGTTTTTGCGAGTTCCGCGAAGAGATTCGCAAAAGCCGTTTCATCACCTTCGCGGCGCCCATCGGCAGTCCCGCTGAAGCCCAAACATTCATCGAACAGCACAGCGACTTGAATGCCACGCATAACTGTTGGGCGTGGAAGCTCGGCGATCAATATCGCAGCACCGATGATGGCGAACCGGGTGGTACCGCCGGGCGGCCGATTCTGGCGGCAATCGATGCGCAGGATTGCGATCAGGTGGCGGTGCTGGTGATCCGTTGGTACGGCGGCATCCAGCTGGGTACCGGCGGGCTCGCCCGAGCGTATGGCGGCGGCGCCAACAAATGCCTGCAGGCGGCTGCGAAAATCGAGTTGATCAGGCGCGTGCCGGTGAGTTGCTCCTGCGGCTTCGCTGAATTGACGTTGCTGAAAATTCGCCTGACAGAATTGGGCGGTCTGGTGGTGGAAGAAGCGTTCACTGCCAACGGCGTCGAGCTGCAACTGGCAATTGGAGAAGCGCAGGTCGAGACGCTGCAAAACCAACTGGCGGACCTCAGCCGCGGGCGGATTTTGTTGCGGCGTTAGAAGATCAAGAGACTGCACCCTTCGGCGACTCCTACGGATTTAGGAGCTTGCAGGATTAGCGGTGCAATGACTCTCGTATTTGCCCACATCTACTGTGCACCCGGCTGTGGATAACCTGAGCACATCACGCTGTAACCCTTCTGTCATGCGGCTTTGCGGGCTTTGATCGTTTTTTGCTCAAACAGCCCGCGATTTAACTAAATCCACCGTAAAACAAATGGTTAGGTGCGTTTAGCACCTTTAGAACAAAGCCTTGCGGTGCTTATGCCCATCACTCCCGCTTGCGCACAAATACTGTGGAGCAATCTGTGGATAACCCGTTTATGACTGCCCCGGTTGCATGCCCCGCATGGGCTGATCCAATCTGATCGTTTTTTGATCAATTCGATGTGAGCCAAACCAGAGCCCTCTTAACGAAATTGCCCTCAATTAGTGCCTGATCGCCATCAATACAGCGGGCAATGCCGGTCCCAACACCCCGCGCTACGCGGCTGGATTTTTTTCCTGACCTACTGGCCAGGAAATTGCTTTATCCACAGGCATTACTTCATGCAACTGAGCCTGTCATGTCTAACCCCGAGCCAATTTTCGATTCAACGCCGCGCCTGCAATTGCGCGCCATCAGCAAACGCTACCCGGGCTGCCTGGCCAATGATGCCATTGACCTGAACATTGCTCAGGGTGAGATTCACGCGCTGCTCGGCGAAAATGGCGCCGGGAAAAGCACACTGATGAAGATCATCTACGGCGTTACCCACGCCGATTCCGGGGAAATGATCTGGCAAGGGCAGTGCGTGAATATGCGCAATCCGGCGCAGGCACGCAGCCTAGGGATCGGCATGGTGTTTCAGCATTTTTCGCTGTTTGAAACCCTGAGCGTGGCGCAGAACATTGCACTGGCGATGGGTGCGTCCGCTGGCACGCCGAAACAGCTTGAACCGAAAATTCGTGAAGTGTCCCGTCGCTACGGCATGGCGCTGGAGCCGGAGCGACTTGTCCACAGCTTGTCGATCGGCGAACGGCAACGGGTCGAAATCATTCGTTGCCTGATGCAGGACATACGGCTGCTGATTCTGGACGAACCTACATCAGTGCTGACCCCGCAGGAGGCCGACGACCTGTTCGTCACCCTGCGTCGACTGGCCGCAGAGGGCTGCAGCATTCTGTTCATCAGTCACAAGCTTGGCGAAGTTCGCGCGCTGTGCCACAGCGCTACCGTTTTGCGGGGCGGTCGAGTAGCCGGGCATTGCGTGCCAGCCGAATGCTCGGACCAGCAACTGGCGCGCTTGATGGTTGGGGACGCGGCCGAATTGATAACTGATTATCCGAAAGTGACGGGCGGCGAACCATTCCTCAATGTCAGCGGCTTGTCCTGGCACAACCCCGATCCGTTCGGCTGTTCGCTGCAGGATATTCACCTGCAAGTGCGCAGCGGTGAGATCGTCGGCATTGCCGGGGTCGCCGGCAATGGCCAGGACGAATTGCTGGCATTGCTCAGCGGTGAACAGCGCTTGCATCGCAACGACAGCGGGATCATTTGTTTCGATCGGCAACCCGTCGCAGATTTGCCCCCGGATGCCCGTCGCCGACGGGGACTGGCCTTCGTCCCGGCCGAGCGGTTGGGGCATGGCGCGGTGCCGGAACTGAGCCTGGCAGACAACGCGCTACTCACCGCTTTTCAGCAAGGACTGGTGAGCAACGGCTTGATTCAGCGCAGCAAAGTCGAAGCGCTTGCCGAAGACATCATTCGCCGCTTCGGGGTCAAGACACCTGGGACGCAAACACCGGCACGCAGTCTGTCCGGGGGCAATCTGCAGAAATTCATACTCGGCCGGGAAATCCTCCAGCAGCCAAAACTGCTGGTGACCGCGCACCCGACCTGGGGCGTCGACGTTGGCGCCGCCGCGACCATCCATCGCGCGCTGATCGCCTTGCGCGATGCAGGTGCGGCGATCCTGGTGATCTCCGAAGACCTCGACGAACTGTTCCAGATCAGCGACCGCCTCGGCGCGTTGTGCGGGGGTCGACTTTCAGCACTTCGAGACACCGTGGACACCCGCCTGATCGACGTCGGCGGCTGGATGGCCGGCCAGTTCGACGCTTCTCCATCCAATGCGCACGCGACGGCTTAAGGAGTTCCCCCATGCTTCTTTCACTTGAACCGCGCGGCCAGCAATCGCGTTTGATGTTGTGGTGCTCGCCTCTACTGGCGGCTGTCCTGACCCTGGGTTGCGGCTCGCTGCTGTTTATCGCGCTCGGCCATGATCCGTTGCTGACCTTGCACACTTTATTGATCGCGCCGGTCAGCGACTTGTATGGCGTCTCGGAATTGCTGGTCAAAGCGCTGCCAATTCTGCTCTGCGCGCTAGGCCTGGCGGTGGCGTATCAGGCACGCATCTGGAACATCGGCGCCGAAGGCCAGTTGCTGCTCGGTGCGCTGGCCGGCAGTGCGCTGGCGGTCAACATTATTGACGTGGACAGTCGCTGGGCATTGGCCTTGATCCTGATTGTTGGCACCTGCGCGGGTGCCGCGTGGGCAGGCCTGACCGCATGGTTACGCACGCGCTTTAACGCCAATGAAATTCTGACCAGCATCATGCTCAATTACATTGCCCTCAATCTGCTGCTGTTCTGCGTGCATGGTCCGTTGAAAGATCCCGCCGGTTTCAATTTTCCGGAATCAGCGATGTTCGGCGACGCCAGCCGCTTGCCGTTGTTACTGGAGGACGGTCGGGTTCACGCCGGGGTCTATTTCGCCTTGCTCGCGCTGGTGACAGTGTGGGTGCTGCTGCAGAAAAGCTTCGTCGGTTTTCAGATCAAAGTGCTCGGGCTGGACAAGCGCGCAGCCGGGTTTGTCGGCTTTCGCGAGAAACGTCTGATCTGGCTGGCGCTGCTGATCAGCGGTGGACTGGCCGGATTGGCCGGCGTCTGCGAAGTCACCGGGCCGATCGGTCAACTGGTGCCGCAAGTCTCGCCGGGGTACGGCTATGCGGCGATTACCGTGGCCTTCCTCGGACGGCTCAACCCGATCGGCATTCTGTTTTCCAGTCTGTTGATGGCGCTGTTGTACATCGGCGGCGAGAACGCGCAGATGAACATGAACCTGCCGCAGGCCATCACTCAACTTTTTCAGGGAATGATGCTGTTTTTCCTGCTGGCCAGTGACGTACTGATTCTGTATCGCCCGCGTCTGAAGGTGCGCTGGACGCGCCGCACGCAAAGCACCGCCGTACACGCAGGAGCGCTGTGATGGATATCGATCTGCTGAGTAATATTTTCTACGCCATGATCCGCTGTGGTACGCCGCTGCTGTTGGTAGCCCTCGGCGAACTGATCTGCGAGAAGAGCGGCGTGC
>JALYPE010000352.1 GCA_030856525.1 Pseudomonadota bacterium
ATTCTTACCCATAACACTTGTCCTCATTCGCGCAAACTTGGTGCCGGCCACGGGCCGACAGGAAAACTCAAGAAGCCAGTGGCGATACTTGCCACAGCCCGTTCTGCTGAATCAATTGCCGGTCGCAGTCCGCATCACGAGCGGCGGCCAAAGGTTGCCCGGGCAAAGCCTGGACAACGCGCTGACCCTCACTGCGCAACTGACAAACCTGCTGCCAGAGTGCTGCATCCGTACTGTCGGGCATCCAGATACCGCCAGACGGTAACTCGATATCAGCACGCCCCAGGGTCACCAGGGTTTTCAAATCGGTAGAGAAACCGGTTGCCGGGCGGGCGCGACCAAAGTCGGCGCCAATGTCGTCGTAACGACCGCCCTGGGCAATGGACTGGCCAACACCCGGGACGAACACGGCAAATACCACACCGGTGTGGTAGTGATACCCGCGCAATTCGCCCAGGTCGAAGTACAGCGGCAGCTGCGGGAAACGCACGGACAAACGCTCGGCAATCGCCAGCAGGTCGTCCAGCGCTGCCAATACAGGCGCCGGCGCATTCGCCAGGCGATCCCGCGCGGCATCCAGCACTTCGCGGCCGCCACACAAATCGACCAGCGCCCGCAGCATGCCCGACAGGTCTGCAGGCAAGCCCTCGGTCAAAGTAATGACCTCGTCAATGGCCTTGCGTTGCAATGCGTCGAACAGCTGTTGCTCGACTTCACCGGACAAACCGGCAGCGCGGGCCAGTCCGCGGTAGATGCCGACATGACCGAGGTCCATATGCACGTCCGGCACATCAGCCAGCTGCAGCATCGCCAGCATCAGGCTGATGACTTCCACATCACTGCTCGGGCTCGCATCGCCGTACAACTCTGCGCCCAGTTGAATCGGGCTGCGCGAGGACGACAAGGCACGCGGCTGAGCGTGCAACACACTGCCGGCGTAGCACAGACGGCTCGGGCCTTCACGACGCAGGGTGTGCGCATCAATGCGCGCAACCTGCGGGGTAATGTCGGCACGAAAGCCCATCTGCCGGCCAGATTGCGGGTCGATCACCTTGAAAGTACGCAAATCGAGATCGGAGCCCGCGCCGGTGAGCAGGGATTCGAGGTATTCGATATGGGGAGTCACGACAAACTCGTAACCCCAGCTCTGGAACAGATCCAACACCTGACGGCGCGCTACTTCAATGCGCGCCGCTTCCGGTGGCAGTACTTCTTCGATGCCATCTGGCAGCAGCCAGCGGTCTACCGTTGCCATTACGCCATTCCCCTATGATCCGGGCAGCAAGCCCATGGGCGAGCCTTGAGTGAAGCAGAAAATGATGGGCCCATGAGCAAACCACGCGCATGAACAACGTGGCGAAAAGCCTGAATCGGCCTCACCAACCACTTTCCTCGAAAAACCTGTCGAGTCATCGACTCGGTCGCCTGCTGAACAGCAATCAAACGTGCAGACGCAAAAAAGCCGGGAATTTCCCGGCTGCCGCATCATACACCCGTTTTTCCAAAGGATCACCCCGCCCGAGGTTTTAGCTGCCAGGCGGGGGATGATTCAGGTCACCGAGTGATCAAGGTTTGGCTTTTTCCAGGTAACGGAAGAAGTCGCTGCTTGGGTCCAGGACCATGACGTCGGATTTGTTCGCGAAGCTTTCACGGTAGGCACGCAGGCTACGGTAGAAACCATAGAACTCCTGATCCTGACCGTATGCCTTGGAGTAAATCGCAGCGGCCTGGGCATCACCGTCACCGCGAACCTCTTCAGATTCACGATAGGCTTCAGCCAGCAGTACACGACGTTGACGATCGGCGTCAGCACGAATGCCTTCTGCCAGTTCGTTACCCTTGGCGCGGTGCTCACGAGCTTCACGCTCACGTTCGGAGCTCATGCGCTCGAACACGCTACGGTTCACTTCCTTCGGCAGATCGATGGCCTTGACCCGTACATCAACCACTTCGATGCCCAGTTCTTTTTCCGCCATCTTGTTCAGCGAAGCAGTGATATCGGTCATCAGGGCATCACGTTCACCGGACACCACTTCGTGCAGCGTGCGCTTACCGAACTGGTCACGCAGACCCGATTCGAGACGACGCGACAGGCGTTCGTCAGCGATCTGCTTGAGGCCGGATGTCGCGGTGTAGTAACGCTCTGCGTCTTTAACGCGCCATTTGGCGTAGGCGTCGACCATGACCGCTTTCTTTTCAAGCGTCAGGAAGCGCTGCGTCGGTGCATCCAGCGTCATCAGGCGTGCGTCGAATTTACGCACCTGGTTAACGTAAGGCACTTTCACATGCAGGCCCGGCTGAACATCGGCCTGAACCACACGACCAAATTGCAGCAGCACCGCACGCTCGGTCTGAGCCACGATGTAGAAGCAGTTCCAGGCTGCGATCGCCAGAACGACGACAACAATTAGAGTGATCAGCGATTTATTGCTCATCAGCGACTCTCCCTGGTACGTGCCGGCTGTTGTTGCAGATCAGCTGCGGCACGTGCGTTCGCTTCATTGCTGGTGGCTGCCGCACCGCTCACAGGAGCATTGGCGTTGCGACCACTTTCGACCATCTTGTCCAGCGGCAAGTACAGCAGATTGCTCTGGCCATTCTTGTTGCCGGTCACGAGAACCTTACTGGTGTTACTGAAGACTTCCTGCATGGTGTCCAGATACAGACGCTCGCGGGTGACTTCAGGGGCCTTGCGATACTCGCTGACCAGTTTGGTAAAGCGATCGGCTTCACCCTTGGCGCGCGAGACGGTTTCGTCGCGGTAACCATTGGCATCCTCGAGGATGCGCTGGGCCTGACCACGAGCTTCCGGCACAACGCCGTTGGCATAGGTTTCCGCCTGGTTGCGCGAACGCTGCTCGTCTTCTCGGGCGCGAATCACATCATCGAAGGCTTCCTGCACTTCACGCGGTGCAGCTGCGCTCTGTACGTTGACCTGAGTGACGGTGATACCGGTGCGATAGGTATCCATGAAGCGTTGCAGACGCTCCTTGATTTCGCTGGCCATCAACTCACGGCCTTCGGTCAGCACCTGATCCATTGCGGTGGAACCCACCACGTGGCGCAAGGCACTTTCGGTCGCGTGTTGCAGACTGATTTCCGGCTGATCAACGCTCAGCACGAAGTCCTGCAGGTTGCTGATTCTGTACTGCACGGTCAGCGGCACTTCGACGATGTTCTCGTCTTCAGTCAGCATTTGACCCTGCTTGGTATAAGCCCGCTCACGCGTGACGTTTTCCATGTACTTGCGGTCGATCGGCGGGAAATAGATGTTCAGACCCGGGCCAACCGTTTCGTAGTACTTGCCGAAGCGCAGCACTACGGCTTGCTCCTGCTCGTCGACGACGTAGACCGCGCTGTACAACCACACGGCAGCCAGCACGACAAGCACGATGCCAAGAATGCCGCCGAAGCCGCCACTCTTGCCCGAACCGCCGCCGTCGTCACCACGTTTCTTACCACCACCGAACAACCCATTCAGGCTTTCCTGCAGCTTTCGGAAGGCCTCGTCGAGATCCGGTGGCCCCTTGCGGTCGCCATTATTGCGGCGCTTGCCACCCCAAGGATCCTGATTATTCGAGTTGCCACCCGGCTCATTCCAAGCCATAGCGCTCTCCATCTGATAAAGCAAAGACGCACCCACGGCGCGCCGACCAATGCTACAGAATGCCTGTCACCACGGCACAACCGCTTTCTCAGGCTTTTATTGCAAAGTGTGTTGCTCGATGAATTCCATCGGCTGCATTCCCTCGCGGCTCACCAGTCGATTCAACTCGATGCGTGGCAAACGAACGGCCAGCAGGCAGATGCCTTCTTCGTCGTGTTCTTCTTTCTGTACCGCACCCAACTCGAAAAACTGCGCACGCAGTCGAGCAAAACGCTGCGGCAAGCGCAAGGTACCAATAAACAACTCACTGCCCAGCAACTCGGCAATGGCTTGTTCAAGCAATTCCAGACCGCTGCCGTCACGCGCCGACAGCCAGACCCTGAGGGGCTTGCCGTTTTCGTCGCGCTGGATTTGCGGCTCAACGCCTTCAAGCAAATCGAGTTTGTTATAGACCTCGAGGATCGGCAAGTCCTGAGCACCAATCTCGCCCAGCACCACCATAACCTGCTCGATCTGCAACATGCGATCCGGTTCAGCCGCATCGATCACGTGCAGCAGCAGGTCGGAGTTGCTCGACTCTTCGAGAGTAGATCGAAATGCTTCAACCAGCTTGTGCGGCAAGTGACGAATGAAACCTACGGTGTCGGCCAGGACAATCGGCCCAAGGTCGTCTAGTTCAAGACGGCGCAAGGTCGGGTCCAGCGTGGCGAACAACTGGTCAGCCGCATACACGTCGGATTTCGTCACGTTGTTGAAAAGCGTGGATTTACCGGCGTTGGTATACCCCACCAGCGAGACGGTAGGGATGTCCGCACGCGTACGGCCACGTCGCGACTGTTCGCGCTGGCTGCGCACCTTTTCCAGGCGGCCCTTGATCTGGCGAAGGCGAACCCGCAGCAAACGGCGGTCGGTTTCCAGCTGGGTTTCACCTGGGCCGCGCATACCGATACCGCCACCTTGACGCTCAAGGTGAGTCCAGCCTCGAACCAGCCGGGTGCTCATATGGTCAAGCTGGGCCAGTTCGACCTGGAGCTTGCCTTCATGGGTACGGGCGCGTTGGGCAAAAATATCGAGAATCAGACCGGTACGGTCGATCACGCGACACTCGAAAACTCGTTCGAGGTTACGTTCCTGACTGGGCGTGAGGACGTGATTGAAGATCACCAGGTCTGCCTTTTCGGCATGGACCAGATCGCGTAGTTCCTCGACCTTGCCGCTGCCGATCAGGAACTTGGCGGTTGGCCGATGACGCGGCACGTTAAGAAACGCAACGGTCTCGGCGCCGGCCGAATTAGCCAATTCCTGAAACTCCTGCGGATCTTCGCGCGCCTCAGGGTCCTGTCCATCCAAGTGAACGAGGATTACTCGCTCACCACCACCGTGGCGCTCAAAGAACAAAGGAGACTCCTATCAGGCGTTACCTGGCTCAGCGTCACCTGCTTCGGATTCGGTTGCGCTAGGCAGACGAATTGGACGAACCGGGACCACTGTAGAGATAGCGTGTTTGTAAACCATCTGGCTGACGGTGTTTTTCAGCAGGATAACGAACTGGTCGAAGGACTCGATCGTGCCTTGCAGTTTGATCCCGTTGACCAGGTAGATGGAAACCCCCACTTTCTCTTTACGTAAAGTATTCAAGTAAGGGTCTTGTAGCGAATGCCCTTTTGACATGTGCCGCACTCCTTTAAGGATTCAATATAAAAAATAGGTAAACAGATGGCTTGTGACCGTCACACCCCCAAGGATAGACGGCAATTGCAAGGACTCAGCTCAATATGGAGATGGTCCCCAGGTATTTCAAGGCGCGCGGCAGATTGTCGCAATCCAGGCTGTCCAGCCAGTGCAAGTCAGCCCAACTGCGCAGCCAGGTGAACTGGCGCTTCGCCAACTGGCGCGTGGCAATGATTCCGCGCTCCTGCATCTCGGCTTGCGTCAGCTTGCCATCCAGGTAGTCCCAGACTTGTCGGTAGCCTACCGCACGTATAGACGGCAACCCTGAATGCAGGTCACTTCGCTCACGCAGGGCTACGACCTCGTCAATGAATCCCTGTTCCAACATTAAAGTGAATCTTTGTTTAATTCGCTCGTGCAATACCTGACGATCTGCCGGAGCAATGGCCAGGTTCGCGACAGTATAGGGCAATTGTTGCAGTCCCGAAGCGGCTGCTTCAGTACTTTGCGCACTTTGTCTCAGCCGCAGCTCGGTCATGCTCTGACCGCTAACTCGATAAACTTCCAGGGCACGACTGAGGCGTTGGGGATCGTTCGGATGAATACGTGCGGCAGAGACCGGGTCGATGGCCGCCAATTGCTGATGCAGGGCTTGCCAGCCAAGACGCGCGGCTTCTTCCTCGATCTGTGCACGCACCTCGGCATCGGCGGCCGGCATGTCCGCCAGACCTTCGAGCAACGCCTTGTAATAGAGCATCGTGCCGCCCACCAACAGCGGAATCTTGCCGCGCGCAGTGACCTCGGCCATCGCTTCAAGGGCATCACGACGAAAATCGGCCGCCGAATAACTCTCCGCCGGATCAAGAATGTCGATCAGGCGATGCGGGAATTCGGCCAGAAGTTCTTTCGAGGGCTTGGCGGTGCCGATGTCCATGCCGCGATACACCAGCGCCGAGTCGACACTGATCAATTCGCACGGCAGGACTTTCGTCAGCTCGATGGCCAGGTCGGTCTTGCCCGCTGCGGTCGGGCCCATCAGGAAAATCGCAGGAGGGAGCTGGCTCATCAACGACCGCGCAGGAACAGTTTGTCCAGATCGTCGAGGCCCAATTGGGTCCAGGTCGGTCGGCCGTGGTTGCATTGACCGCTGCGCTCGGTGTTTTCCATGTCGCGCAGCAGGCCGTTCATTTCCGGCAGGGCCAGCCGACGATTCGCCCGGATCGCGCCGTGACAGGCCATGGTGCCGAGCAGCTCGTTCAGATGAGCCTGGATGCGGTCGCTGGTGCCATATTCCATCAAATCTGCCAGCACGTCACTGACCAGCCGATTGGCTTCGGCCTGCTTGAGCAGCGCAGGGATTTGGCGGATTGCCAGTGTTTCCGGGCCGAGGCGTTGCAACTCAAAACCCAGGCGCTGAAACCATGCAATATTTTCTTCGGCGCAGTCGGCTTCACGTTGACTGACGGCGAGGGATTCCGGGACCAACAGCGGCTGCCCGCTCAGACCTTCACTGGCCATCGCGACCTTCAGGCGCTCGTACATGATCCGCTCGTGGGCGGCGTGCATGTCCACCAGCACCAGGCCTTGAGCATTCTCGGACAAAATATAAATGCCCTTGAGCTGCGCCAGCGCATAACCCAGCGGCGGAATATCGTCTTGCCCGGCCGGCAGCGCTACGGCGTTGGCTTCAGGCAGCGGAGCGAAAAACTCCCGGTAGGCCGCTTGGGCTTCCGCGACGGGAACACCGGATGGCGCTTGTGGTTTGTACTGATATTGGTAACCGGCCCCGGCACCAGAGCCCGCCGCCGTGTTGAACGGCGGCTGGGCCTGAGGGTGCTCGAGCAGCGCGTTGGCAGCCAGGCGCATCTCGCCCTGCGGACCGAACTCACCCGCGTCGGCGCCGGTGGGGCGGACGATGGCCGTCGCGATCGGCGCGGCCAGATGATCGTCCGGGCGCACATCGCCCAAGGCGCGGTGCAACGTCCCGTAAAGAAAATCGTGAACCATGCGACCGTCACGGAAGCGCACTTCGTGCTTGGTCGGGTGCACGTTGACGTCGACGCCGGCCGGATCGACTTCGAAAAACAACACAAACGTCGGATGGCGACCATTGAACAGCACATCGCGGTAAGCC
>JALYPE010000380.1 GCA_030856525.1 Pseudomonadota bacterium
GCCCAATGCAGCACCGTAAATTTCTCCGATGTAGGCTGGACTGACATTACCGTCACCACCGCCACCACCAGCGTCGTGCTCGATGCCCTCGGCTACAAAACCAAAACCACGATGATTTCCGTGCCGGTCACTTACAAATCCCTGGCCGACGGCAAGAACATGGACGTCTTCCTTGGCAACTGGATGCCGACCATGGAAAACGACATCAAGGCCTACCGCGATGCCGGCACCGTGGAAACCGTGCGCGCCAACCTCGAAAATGCGAAGTACACCCTCGCCGTGCCGGAAGAGTTGTATAACAAAGGGCTCAAGGATTTCGCCGACATAGCCAAGTTCAAGAAGGAACTGGACGGCAAGATCTATGGCATCGAGCCGGGCAATGACGGCAATCGCCTGATCCAGAGCATGATCGACAAGAACGCCTTCGGCTTGAAAGACGCCGGCTTCAAGGTGGTCGAGTCCAGCGAGGCCGGCATGCTCTCGCAAGTCGATCGCGCCCAGCGCCGCAAAACCGCTGTGGTGTTCCTGGGCTGGGAACCGCACCCGATGAATACACGCTTCAAGATGAAATACCTGACGGGCGGCGACGACTTCTTCGGCCCCAATTTCGGTCAGGCGACCATTTTCACCAACACCCGCAAGGGTTACACCCAGGAATGCAGCAACGTTGGACAGTTGCTTAAAAACCTGGCGTTCACCCTCGACATGGAAAGCACGCTGATGGGCAATGTCCTGGACGACAAGATAAAGCCTGATGCGGCCGCCAAGGCCTGGCTGAAAAAGAATCCACAGGTGCTCGATACCTGGCTCGCTGGCGTGACCACCATTGACGGTAAACCAGGCCTGGAGGCCGTGAAAGCCAAGCTCGCTCAGCCTTGAATTCAGGAGCATCGCTTACGCCGGGCGACTTCGGTCGTCCGGGCTGTTTTTTCCTTGCATGCGGACGTTCACTACCATGCTGATTGATCAGAAAATCCCTTTAGGCCAGTACATCGCGGGCTTCGTTGAATGGTTGACGCAGCACGGCGCCGACACCTTCGACGCCATCGCCATGTCACTGGAAACGATGATCCACGGCGTGACGTTCGCGCTGACCTGGTTCAATCCGCTGGCATTGATCGGCCTGATTGCGCTCCTCGCTCATTTCATTCAACGCAAGTGGGGACTGACCGTTTTTGTCATCGCCTCCTTTCTGCTGATCCTCAATCTGGGGTATTGGCAGGAGACCATGGAAACCCTCGCCCAGGTGCTGTTCGCCACCTTTGTGTGCGTGTTGATCGGCGTGCCCTTGGGCATCGTCGCCGCGCACAAACCGATGTTCTACACCGTGATGCGGCCGGTGCTCGATCTGATGCAGACCGTGCCGACGTTCGTGTACCTCATCCCTACCCTGACCCTGTTCGGACTGGGCGTAGTCCCGGGTCTGATTTCAACGGTGGTGTTTGCGATTGCCGCGCCGATCCGCCTGACCTACCTGGGCATTCGCGATGTGCCCCAGGAACTGATGGACGCCGGCAAAGCCTTCGGCTGCTCGCGCCGTCAATTGCTTTCACGGATTGAATTGCCCCACGCCATGCCAAGCATCGCGGCCGGGATCACCCAGTGCATCATGCTGTCGCTGTCGATGGTGGTGATTGCCGCACTGGTGGGTGCCGACGGCCTGGGCAAACCCGTGGTCAACGCACTGAACACTGCTGATATCGCCCTGGGCTTCGAAGCCGGCCTGGCGATCGTACTGCTGGCGATCATGCTCGACCGTATCTGCAAACAACCCGACGCTAAAGCAGGGGGTGACGCATGAGCATTATTCGCTTCGAAGACGTTGACGTAATCTTCACCAAGGATCCGCGTGAAGCGCTGAAACTGCTTGATCAAGGGATGACGCGCAACGAGATCCTGAAGAAGACCGGGCAAATTGTCGGCGTTGAAAAAGCCAGCCTGGATGTCGAAAAAGGTGAAATCTGCGTACTGATGGGCCTGTCCGGCTCCGGCAAATCGAGCCTGCTGCGCTGCATCAACGGGCTCAACACCGTCAGCCGTGGCAAGTTGTTTGTCGAGCACGAAGGCAAGCAGATCGACATCGCCTCCTGTACGCCCGCCGAGCTGAAAATGATGCGCACCCAACGCATCGCGATGGTGTTCCAGAAGTTCGCCCTGATGCCATGGTTGACGGTGCGCGAGAACATCAGCTTCGGTCTGGAAATGCAGGGTCGCCCGGAAAAGGAACGCAAGAAACTGGTCGACGAAAAACTCGAACTGGTGGGCCTGACCCAGTGGCGCAACAAGAAACCCGATGAGCTCTCTGGCGGTATGCAACAACGTGTTGGCCTTGCCCGTGCGTTGGCAATGGACGCCGACATTCTGCTGATGGACGAACCGTTCTCGGCGCTTGACCCGTTGATCCGCCAGGGCTTGCAGGACGAACTGCTGGAGCTGCAACGCAAACTGAGCAAAACCATCGTCTTCGTCAGCCACGACCTTGATGAGGCGCTGAAACTCGGCAGCCGTATCGCGATCATGAAAGACGGACGGATCATTCAGTACAGCAAGCCGGAAGAAATCGTCCTCAACCCGGCGGACGATTATGTGCGCACGTTTGTTGCGCACACCAACCCGCTGAACGTTCTGTGCGGTCGCAGCCTGATGCGCACACTCGACAACTGCAAACGCATCAACGGTTCGGTCTGCCTCGATCCGGGCGGTGATTCGTGGCTGGATCTAGCCGAAGGCAACACCATCAAAGGCGCTCGCCAGAACGGTGAAAACCTCGATCTGCAGAACTGGATTCCAGGGCAAGCAGTGGAAGGTCTGGGGCGTCGGCCGACGCTGGTGGATTCCAATATCGGCATGCGCGATGCGCTGCAGATTCGCTATCAGACGGGCAACAAACTGGTATTGCACGACAATAACAAAGTGGTCGGGATTCTTGGCGACAGCGAGCTGTATCACGCATTGCTGGGCAAGAACCTGGGTTAACCCGTCACACACAAAAACGCCGCGAGAGAATCGCGGCGTTTTTGTTTGTGCACAGGAATTGACGGCATGACTGGTTTTTGTGTCAACCCCCGATCCTGTAGGAGCCGGCTT
>JALYPE010000500.1 GCA_030856525.1 Pseudomonadota bacterium
GGTTGGGGGCCGTGGGTGGCGTGCCGGTGTAATCGGCTCCCGAGTTCGCGCGAATGCGGTCCATCATGTCGTAGGCGATGAAACTGGCCTGACTGGTCATGCGCGAGCTGTCGGTGTACTTCAGCGCATTGAGCTGAAACGCTGCCGCGCCCAACAAGCCCACGGTCAGAATCAACAAAGCGACCAGTACTTCGATCAGCGTCGTGCCCTCCTGAGCAACCTTGCTCCATCCCCTCATTCGCAATTTCCGCCCAATAGAATTCGTCCATTCAGACACACATTAAGCTTTCTGCTTTGCGCCCCCAGCACATAGTCGATCACCACCGGCGTGGCCGGTGCCGACAAGCCGCCCAGATTATTGAAATCGATGGCGGTCACTCCCAAGGGTAGCGTCAGAGCGGCTCCGCTGCTCATCGCGGGAACAACACGCAATACTTTAGCCAGATCGCCAGTACCGTCGTAGACCGAGATTTCGCCAGTCCAGGCGCCGCCAGCAGTTGTGGGACGCAGACGGGTGGTGTTCCCGCGATCAATCGCCTCAAGCCGGGCGTAATTCAAGGCGCGTTTCAGGTCACCGATTTCGGTGTCGGCCTTCGTGGACTGCACCGAACGGGTGAAGGCCGGCACCGCCATGGTGATCAAAATCAGGAACACGGCGAGCGCGACCAGCAACTCGATCAGCGTGAAACCTTTTGTACGAAGATCCATCGGTGCCCTCCGCTGCCGTCGGCTATACCTGCTTCTACACGCTAAAACATACGACCGACAGATGTTACGTAGTTTTGCCATGACTCACGCAAGGATTGCGTGGGCCGCAGTCACTCAAGGAGGACATGACATGCACCAGCGAGGCTTCGGCCTGATCGAGCTGCTTATGGGACTGATGATTGCCGGGATTGTTCTGCTACTGGTAAGCCCAGCCTTTGCCGGATTGGCTCAATCGACCCACCGCGATGAAGCAGCGCAGTCGATCATCAGCGGGATACGCACCGCCAGGACCCTCGCCATCTCGCGCAATGAAGTCGCGATGATTTACGGCATCAATGGTGACTGGAGTCAGGGTTGGCGAATCATACTGGACATTACTGGAAATGGTCCGGACGACAGCGATAATCCTGTGATAGCCGAGCACGCAAACAATGATCGCGTAAAGGTTATCGGCAACAAGTGGGTAAAACATTACATTCGGTTCACCCCCCTGGGTGAACCTTTTATGCCGCACGGTGAATTTCAGGGCGGGACGCTGCATTTCTGCGACAGCGTTGAGCCGGTGAGCAGGCTTCAGATAGTACTGTCACCGTCCGGTCGCACCAGGCTGTTCAACCAAAGGGCTGAGCAGGCCCGGTGCCAGAGGAAAAAGACTTAGAGCAGTGACCGAACGCGCAGCTCTTTGGGCATGGAGAAGGTGATGTTCTCTTCCCGTCCGGCCAATTCGTCAGCGCCTATCGCACCCCACGCGTGCAACTGCTGGATCACGCCGCGCACCAGCACCTCCGGGGCAGAGGCTCCGGCGGTGATGCCGATCCGCTCGACACCGTCGAACCAGCTTCTTTGCAGGTCTTCGGCGCCATCGATCAGATAGGCTGGCGTGGCCATGCGTTCGGCCAGCTCACGCAGGCGATTGGAGTTGGAGCTGTTCGGACTGCCGACCACCAATACCACGTCGCATTCGTCGGCCAATTGTTTGACCGCATCCTGGCGGTTTTGCGTGGCATAGCAAATGTCGTCCTTGCGCGGGCCGCCGATAGCTGGGAAGCGTGTACGCAAGGCGTCGATCACGCGGCTGGTATCGTCCATCGACAAGGTCGTCTGGGTCACGAAAGCCAGTTTTTCGGGGTTAACCACCTGCAGCGAGGCAACGTCTTTTTCGTCTTCGACGAGATAGATTGCGCCACCATTGCTGCCATCGTACTGGCCCATGGTCCCTTCGACTTCCGGATGGCCGGCGTGGCCAATGAGGATGCATTCACGGCCGTCGCGACTATAGCGTGCGACTTCGATGTGCACCTTGGTCACCAGCGGACACGTCGCGTCGAACACCTTCAGCCCTCGCCCGGCGGCTTCCGTGCGTACAGCCTGGGACACGCCGTGGGCACTGAAGATTACGATGACGTCGTCTGGCACCTGATCCAGTTCTTCAACGAAGATCGCACCGCGAGCGCGCAGGTCTTCGACGACGAATTTGTTGTGGACCACTTCGTGGCGCACATAGATTGGCGGCCCGAAGACTTCCAGAGCGCGGTTGACGATTTCGATCGCCCGGTCCACACCGGCGCAAAAGCCACGGGGGTTGGCGAGTTTGATTTGCATGCTGTGCCTCGTGTCTTGCGCGAAAACAATGAAAAACCACTGTGGCAGCGAGTCTTTTGTGGCGAGGGGATTTATCCCCGTTCGGTTGCGAAGCAATCGTAAAACCGGTCAGCAACTTTCTCATTCGAGATCGCGGTGCCTGGTTTCAGGGGCGCTTCACACCCCAACGGGACGGTGCGACGTTTCGCTAAATCCCCTCGCCACGTCTGGTTTCAGGAGCGCTCCGCACCCCAACGGGGATAAATCCCCTCACCACAAAGCTTCGTTGACCGTAACGAGTCAGTTACAACGATCTGACGCTGATAATTTCGACGTCGAAGGTCAATGTCTTGCCGGACAGCGGGTGGTTGAAGTCGATGGTCACCTGTTGCTCATCGAACTCTTTTACCACGCCCGGCAATTCAGTATTCGCCGCATCGTTGAAGATCACCAGCAAACCGGGCGACAAGTCCATGTCGGCGAACTGCGAACGCGGGATGACCTGCACGTTTTGCGGATTCGGCTGGCCGAATGCGTTTTCCGGGGCAATGGTCAGCGTACGCTTGTCGCCGGCCTTGAAGCCGAACAGCGCTGCTTCGAACCCTGGCAACAGGTTGCCATCACCGACCTTGAAGGTCGCCGGGGCTTTGTCGAAGGTGCTGTCGACGGTGTCGCCGTTCTCCAGGCGCAATGCAAAGTGCAAAGTGACTTCCGTGTTCTGGCGGATGCGTTGCTCAGCCAATACGTGTTCAGTCATGAACGGCTTCTCCGGTCTTTTTACTTTTAAACATGTCCAGCGCCAGCATGATTGCGCCGACAGTAATCGCACTGTCAGCGAAGTTGAACGCCGGGAAATACCAGCGGTTCTGCCAGTGCACCAGAATGAAATCGATCACATGGCCATAGGCAATGCGGTCGTACAGATTGCCCAGCGCGCCACCGAGGACGAGCGCCAGCGCAACCGCCAGCCAGGTTTCGTTGCGCCCAAGACGCTTCAGCCACACTACCAGCACGCCGCTGACCACTATAGCGATCAGGGCAAACAACCAGCGCTGCCAGCCCGAACTGTCCGCCAGGAAGCTGAACGCCGCGCCGGTGTTGTAAGCCAGGGTCCAGCTGAAGTAATCGGGGATCACCACGATCTGCTGATACATCGTCAACGAGCCTTCGAAGTAAAACTTGCTGACCTGGTCAATGACCAGAACCAGCAAGCTCAACCAGAGCCAGCTCAGCCGTCCGAAACGACCAACGCCATTAGGCATAGTGGCGAACCTCGCCAGCGCCGCTGATGTTGTCGACGCAACGGCCACAGATTTCAGGATGCTCCGGGTTCACGCCGACGTCTTCACGGCAGTGCCAGCAACGGGCGCACTTGGCGAAGGCCGACTTGACGATCTTCAGCTTCAGGCCGCTGACTTCGGTCACCACGGCATCGGCCGGAGCCTGCACCAATGGTGCAACGCTGGCGGTCGATGTGATCAACACAAAGCGCAGCTCGTTGCTCAGCTTGGCCAGATCGGCCGTCAGCGCGTCTTCGGCGAACAGGGTCACTTCGGCTTGCAGGTTGCCACCGACGGCTTTGGCCGCACGCTGGATTTCCATTTCCTTGTTGACCGCGACCTTCACCGCCATGATCCGCTCCCAGTAGGCGCGGCCCAGTTCGACGTTGTCCGGCAATTCGGTCAAACCTTCGTACCAGGTGTTGAGCATCACCGATTCGTTACGCTCGCCCGGCAGGTATTCCCACAGCTCGTCGGCAGTGAACGCCAGGATCGGCGCGATCCAGCGCACCAGCGCTTCGGAGATGTGATACAGCGCGGTCTGCGCCGAGCGGCGCGCCTTGCTGTTGGCGCCAGTGGTGTACTGACGGTCCTTAATGATGTCGAGGTAGAAACCACCCAATTCCTGCACGCAGAAATTGTGGATCTTGGAGTACACGTTCCAGAAACGGTATTCGCCATAGTGCTCTTGCAACTCGCGTTGCAGC
Organism: Pseudomonadota bacterium; assembly: GCA_030856525.1. Taxonomy (GTDB): domain Bacteria; phylum Pseudomonadota; class Gammaproteobacteria; order Pseudomonadales; family Pseudomonadaceae; genus Aquipseudomonas. The sequence goes on from JALYPE010000500.1 coordinate 4,277, forward strand.
AGCAGCGTGCGGTCCACGGCCCAACGGTCCAGTGCGAGCATTTCTTCAGCCGGCAGCAGGTCGGTGGCCGGGTTGAAACCGGTAAGGTTGGAAAGCAGGAAACGCGCGGTGTTACGGATCCGCCGGTAAGCGTCCGCACTGCGCTGCAGGATCTGGTCGGACACCGCCATTTCGCCCGAGTAATCGGTCGAGGCGACCCACAGACGCATGATGTCGGCGCCCAGGGTGTCATTGACCTTTTGCGGTGCGATCACGTTGCCCAGCGACTTGGACATCTTGCGGCCGGCCTCGTCGACGGTGAAGCCGTGAGTCAGCAGCTCGCGGTACGGCGCGTGGTTGTCGATGGCGCAGCCGGTCAGCAGCGACGAGTGGAACCAGCCACGGTGTTGGTCCGAGCCTTCCAGATAGAGGTCGGCGCGTGGGCCGGCCTCATGGCCCATCGGATGCGAACCGCGCAGGACGTGCCAGTGCGTGGTACCGGAATCGAACCAGACGTCGAGGGTGTCGCTGATCTTGTCGTACTGCGGCGCTTCGTCACCGAGCAACTCGGCAGCGTCCATCTTGAACCAGGCTTCGATGCCTTCGACTTCAACTCGCTTGGCGACTTCTTCCATCAGCTCGGCGGTACGCGGGTGCAGCTCGCCGCTTTCCTTGTTGAGGAAAAACGGAATCGGCACGCCCCAGTTGCGCTGACGGGAGATGCACCAGTCCGGACGGTTGGCGATCATCGAGTGCAAACGCGCCTGGCCCCAGGCCGGAACGAATTTGGTCTGCTCGATGGCTTTAATCGCCCGCTTGCGCAGGGTCTCGCCGGTGGCAGGCTCTTTGTCCATGCCGATGAACCACTGCGCGGTGGCGCGGTAGATCAGCGGAGTCTTGTGACGCCAGCAGTGCATGTAGCTGTGTTCGATGACGGTGGTGTGCAGCAGCGCACCAACCTCAATCAATTTTTCGACGATGGCCGGGTTGGCTTTCCAGATGAACTGGCCGCCAAAGAACTCCAGCGAGGTGACGTAAACGCCGTTGCTCTGCACTGGATTCAAGATGTCGTCGTTGACCATGCCGTACTTCTTGCAGGTCACGAAGTCGTCCACGCCATACGCCGGGGCGGAGTGAACCACACCAGTGCCAGCGCCCAGTTCAACGTAGTCGGCCAGATAAACCGGCGACAGGCGATCGTAGAACGGGTGACGGAAGTTGATCAGTTCCAGCTCTTTACCGGTGGTGGTCGCGATGACCGAACCTTCCAGGCTGTAACGCGCCAGGCACGACTCGACCAACTCTTCCGCGAGCACGAGCAATTTGTCGCCGACATCGACCAGGGCATAGTTGAATTCCGGGTGGACGTTCAGCGCCTGGTTGGCCGGGATGGTCCATGGGGTGGTGGTCCAGATCACGATTGAAGCAGGTTTGCCCAGCGACTGCAGGCCGAACGCGGCCGCCAGTTTGGCTTCGTCGGCAATCGGGAAAGCCACATCGATGGTCGAGGAC
>JALYPE010000394.1 GCA_030856525.1 Pseudomonadota bacterium
GGCACGGCCGGAAGCGGCGAACGGGAAGGTGCCGACGTTAACTTCAACGCCTTCGGCTTTCAAGGCCTGCTCGGTTTTGCCAACCCACGCGATTTCCGGGTGAGTATAAATAACCGAAGGGATCAAGTCATAGTTCATCTGGGCTTTGTGGCCCTTGATGCGCTCGACAACCATGATGCCTTCTTCCGAAGCTTTGTGAGCCAGCATCATGCCGCGAACCACGTCACCAATAGCGAAAACGCCAGGTACGGTGGTGGCGCAGTGATCGTCAACGTGCACGAAACCGCGCTCGTCGAGGGTGACGCCACTGTCGGCAGCCAGCAGATCAGTGGTCACCGGACGGCGACCAACGGCTACGATCAGCTTGTCGAAAGTAATGGTCTGTTCGCCGTTGGCATCGGTGTAGTTCACAACGACTTCGTCGCCATTCACTTTCGAGCCAGTCACGCGAGCGCCCAGTTTGATGTCCAGACCCTGTTTGGTCAGAGTTTTCAGCGCTTCCTTGGAAACAGCGGTGTCCGCTGCCATCAGGAAAGTCTCCAACGCTTCCAGAACAACCACTTCCGAACCCAGACGCGACCAGACCGAACCCAGTTCCAGACCGATCACGCCAGCGCCGATGACGCCCAGACGCTTGGGTACGGTCTGGAATTCCAGTGCGCCAGTCGAATCGACGATGACATTCTGGTCGACCGGAGCCGGTGGAATGTCGATCGGACGCGAACCTGGAGCCAGGATCACGTTCTCGGCTTCGATGATTTCTACCGAACCGTCAGGCTTGGTGACTTCGACCTTATTGCCGGCAAGCAGCTTGCAGTGGCCCTGAATCGAACTAACGCCGTTGGCCTTGAACAGGGTGGCAACACCGCCGGTCAGGTTCTTGACGATGCCAGCCTTGCGGCCAACCATCGCAGCGACGTCCATTTTGACTTCGCCGGTCGAGATACCGTGAACGTTGAAGCTTTCTTTCGCTTCCTTGTATTTCCAGGAGCTGTCCAGCAGCGCCTTGGAAGGAATGCAGCCAACGTTCAGGCAAGTGCCGCCCAGCGCCAGTTTGTCTTCCTTGTCGGTGTACTTCTCGATGCAGGCCGTCGAAAGACCCAGCTGGGCTGCTTTGATGGCAGCCACATAGCCGCCAGGGCCAGCGCCGATCACTACTACGTCAAATTTCTGCGACATTCAAAAATCCTCTTTTGGCAACAAGCTTGAAGCCACAAGCCTCAAGCCAGGCAGCAATTGCTCGCCGCTTCTGGCTTGAAACCGGTAGCTGCTTCTATCAGATATCCAGCAGCAAACGAGCCGGGTCTTCCAGCAGGTTCTTGATGGTAACCAGGAAGGTCACAGCTTCTTTGCCATCGATCAGACGGTGATCGTAGGACAGAGCCAGGTACATCATCGGACGGATAACGACCTGACCGTTGATCGCCATTGGACGCTGCAGAATGTTGTGCATGCCCAGGATGGCCGCTTGCGGCGGGTTGACGATCGGGGTCGACATCATCGAACCGAAGGTACCACCGTTGGTGATGGTGAACGTGCCGCCGGTCATTTCGTCCATGGACAGTTTGCCGTCGCGTGCCTTCTTGCCGAAGGTGGCGATGCCGCCTTCGATTTCAGCCAGGCTCATCAGTTCGGCGTTACGCAGAACCGGCACAACCAGACCGCGGTCGCTGGACACGGCTACACCGACGTCGGCGTAGCCGTGGTAAACGATGTCGGCACCGTCGATCGACGCGTTGACAGCCGGGAAGCGTTTCAGCGCCTCGGTGGCGGCTTTCACGAAGAACGACATGAAGCCCAGGCGTACGCCGTTGTGGGACTTCTCGAACAGATCCTTGTACTTCGAACGCAGCGCCATGACTTCGGTCATGTCGACTTCGTTGAAAGTGGTCAACATGGCCATGTTCGACTGAGCTTCGACCAGACGTTTGGCAACGGTGGCGCGCACGCGGGTCATTGGCACGCGCTTCTCGATGCGGTCGCCGGCAGCGAACACAGGAGCAGCGGCGGCCGGTGCAGCGGCCTTGGCAGGCGCAGCAGCAGGAGCGGATTTCTTCGCAGCAACGGCAGCTACCACGTCTTCCTTGGTGACACGACCGCCTTTGCCAGTGCCGGCAACGGAAGCGATGTTGATGCCGTTTTCTTCAGCCAGCTTGCGGGCAGCCGGTGCAGCAACCGGATCGTCTTCGCCTTCAGCGGCAGGAGCAGCAGCTTGTGCAGCAGCCGGAGCAGCAGCTGCGGTTGCAGCTGGAGCGGCAGCAGCGCCGCCCGCTTCGATCGAGCCCAGGACTTCGTCGGACAGGACGGTGTCGCCTTCGTTCTTGACGATAGCGCCCAGCACGCCGTCGGCAGTCGCCAGCACTTCCAGCACAACCTTGTCGGTTTCGATGTCGACGATCAGGTCGTCACGCTTTACAGCGTCGCCCGGTTGTTTGTGCCAGGTGGCAACGGTGCCGTCGGCAACCGATTCCGGGAAAGTGGGGGCTTTGATTTCGATAGCCATTATCTGTGGGTCCTTAAATTCGGTTTCAGGTGCGCGAAGGCGTTAAACAGTAAAGGCGTCTTGCAGCAGTTTTTCCTGCTGCTCAGCGTGCATCGATGCATAACCACAAGCCGGTGCAGCAGAGGCATCACGGCCCGCGTATTCGAGTACGAGCGACTTCATGTGATTGCCAACGATGCGGCGCATATGGTGCTGGCTGCAGTACCACGCACCCTGGTTCATCGGCTCTTCCTGACACCAAACGATATGTTTGAGGTTGGTGTACGGAGCCAGGACTTCGTTCAAGTCGTCCTCAGGGAATGGGTACAGCTGCTCGATACGCACGATGGCGATGTCATTACGACCTTCGGCACGGCGTTTTTCCAGCAGGTCGTAGTAGACCTTGCCGCTACACAGAACAACGCGCTCGACCTTGCTCGGCTCCAGCGCATCGATTTCCGGGATAACGGTCTGGAACGAACCTTGAGCCAGATCTTCCAGGGTCGACACGGCCAGTTTGTGACGCAGCAGCGATTTCGGCGTGAGCACGATCAGCGGCTTGCGCAGCGGACGGATCACCTGACGACGCAGCAAGTGGTAGATCTGCGCCGGGGTGGTCGGTACCGCTACCTGAATGTTGTGCTCGGCGCACAGCTGCAGGTAACGCTCCAGACGTGCCGAAGAGTGCTCCGGGCCCTGACCTTCATAACCGTGCGGCAGCAGCATGGTCAGACCGCAAAGACGGCCCCACTTGTGCTCGCCACTGGTGATGAACTGGTCGATCACAACCTGAGCACCGTTGGCGAAGTCGCCGAACTGGGCCTCCCAGATCACCAGCGCCTCAGGCGTGGTGGTCGAGTAGCCGTATTCGAACGCCAGAACGGCTTCTTCAGACAGGAACGAGTCGTACAGGTCGAAACGTGGCTGGCCTTTGTACAGGTTCTGCAGCGGCACATAGGTGCCCGCGTCTTTCTGGTTGTGCAAGACAGCGTGACGGTGAGAGAACGTACCGCGACCGATGTCCTGACCCGTCATGCGAATCGGGTGACCTTCGAACGCCAGGGTTGCGTACGCCATGGTTTCGGCGTAACCCCAGTTGATCGGCAGGCCGCCGGCTTGCATTTTCTGGCGGTCTTCGTAGATCTTCGAAACCTGGCGTTGAACCACGAAGCCTTCCGGAATTTCCAGCAGCTTGGCGGACAGTTCCTGCAAGGTTTTCAGGTCAAAACTGGTGTCATGACGCGCAGTCCAGGCATGGCCCAGATACGGACGCCAGTCCACGAACAACTCTTTGTTCGGTTCTTTGACCAAGCTTTTTACTACATGCAGACCGTTGTCCAGCGCGTTGCGGTATTCGTCGACTTTCGCCTGAACACGCTCAGCGTCGAGCACACCGCCCTGGGTCAGACGATCAGCGTACAGCTCACGGGTGGTGCGCTGCTTGGTGATCTGCTGATACATGATCGGCTGGGTGCCGCTTGGCTCGTCGGCCTCGTTGTGGCCGCGACGACGGTAGCAGACCAGGTCAATCACCACGTCACGCTTGAACTGCATGCGGTAATCAATGGCCAGCTGGGTCACGAACAACACGGCTTCCGGATCATCGCCATTCACATGGAGGATCGGCGCCTGGATCATTTTCGCAACGTCGGTGGCGTACTCGGTGGAGCGCGAGTCCAGCGGGTTGCTGATGGTGAAACCAACCTGGTTGTTGATCACGATGTGCACGGTGCCGCCGGTTTTGAAACCGCGGGTCTGCGACATCTGGAAGGTTTCCATCACCACGCCCTGACCGGCAAATGCCGCGTCACCGTGGATGGAGATCGGCAGCACCTTCTCGCCGGTAGGATCGTTACGACGATCCTGACGAGCACGCACCGAACCCTCTACCACCGGAGAAACGATCTCCAGGTGGGACGGGTTGAACGCCATGGCCAGGTGAACTTCACCGCCGGTGGTCATCACGTTGGACGAGAAGCCCTGGTGATATTTAACGTCACCGGAACCCAGCTCGACCTTCTTCTTGCCTTCGAACTCGTCGAACAGCTCGCGCGGGTTCTTGCCGAAGGTGTTGACCAGTACGTTCAGGCGGCCGCGGTGGGCCATGCCGATGACGATTTCCTTGGTGCCGTAGGAACCGGAACGCTGGATCAACTCGTCGAGCATCGGAATCAGGCTTTCGCCGCCTTCCAGACCGAAACGCTTGGTACCCGGGTATTTAGTGCCCAGGTATTTTTCCAGACCTTCACCGGCGGTGACGCGCTCGAGCAGGTGGCTCTTGACGTCGGCGGAGTAAGTCGGACGGCCGCGTACGCTTTCCAGACGTTGCTGGAACCACTGGCGCTGCTCGGAATCGGTGATGTGCGTAAATTCAGCGCCGATGGTGCGGCAATATGTCTGCTGCAACGCTTCATGAATTTCGCGTAGGCTCGCCTCCTCTTTGCCGATGAACAGGTCGCCGGCACGGAAGGTCGTATCAAGATCGGCATTGGTCAAGCCGTAATGATTGATTGACAGGTCTGCAGGTGCAGGACGCTGCCACAGCCCCAGCGGATCAAGCTGGGCTGCCTGGTGGCCACGCATACGGTAGGCCTGGATCAATCGCAGTACTTCAACTTGCTTCTTCTCGTGCTCACTGCTCACGCTTCCGGCGGAAACCGGTTGGGCGCGGCGCTGGTTCTTTGCCAGCAAGACGAAATGATCGCGAATTGTGGAGTGCGAAACATCGGTGGCAGAGTTGCCGTCAGCAGGCAACTTCTGGAAGTAGGTGCGCCACTCTTCTGGCACAGCGTTAGGGTCGTGCAGGTAGAGCTCGTAGAGCTCTTCCACATAGGCAGCGTTACTACCGGACAGGTAGGCGCTGTTCCACATGCGCTGCATCACGCTTTCTTGCATGCTTGGTCACCCTCGGTTAGGGGAACACCACCGGCGTCGACACCGAGCAAACTTGCAGAAGTCCGAATGCAGCGACTAAAACAAGCCACCTAGGATCACGCTGATAGTCCGGGTACCAGCCCGGATGCCCCTGCTTGTCTCATTTCTTCAAAATAAGAGCCGCAGCCTTGTAAGCTGCTGCTCAGGTTAAAACTACGGCGCCGGTTGAAGCCTGCGCCGTAGCATCTACGGGTACAGCGATGTTGCGGTTAAAGCTGCCGAATCACACGCCGCTTTGCAGCAGCATGTTACGGATGTGACCAATGGCCTTAGTCGGGTTCAGGCCTTTGGGACATACGTTGACGCAGTTCATGATCCCGCGGCAGCGGAATACGCTGAACGGGTCATCCAGCGAAGCCAGACGCTCGGACGTCTTGGTGTCGCGGCTGTCTGCCAGGAAGCGATACGCTTGCAGCAAAGCGGCCGGGCCCAGGAATTTGTCCGGGTTCCACCAGAAGGACGGGCAAGAGGTCGAGCAGCAAGCGCACAGAATGCACTCGTACAGACCGTCGAGCTTTTCGCGCTCTTCCGGGGACTGAAGGCGCTCGATGGCCGGAGCCGGCGAATCGTTCTGCAGGTAAGGTTTCACCTTCTCGTATTGCTTGTAGAAGATGCTCATGTCGACGACCAGGTCACGAATGATCGGCAAACCCGGCAGCGGGCGAACGATCAACTTGTTACCTTTTACAACGGCAGACAGCGGCGTGACGCAAGCCAGGCCGTTCTTGCCGTTGATGTTCATGCCGTCGGAACCGCAAACGCCTTCACGGCAGGAGCGACGATAGGAAAAACCTTCGTCCTGCTCTTTGATCAGGGCCAGCACGTCCAGCACCATCAGGTCTTTACCACCGGTATCGACCTCGAATTCCTGCATGAACGGCGCAGCGTCCTGATCAGGGTTGTAGCGATAAACGCTGACTTTCAACATGGCGGCCACCCTTAATAAGTCCGAATCTTGGGTTCAAAAGTCGGCACCGTTTTCGGCGAGAAGTTCACGGCACGCTTGGTCACGCGCTTATCACCCGGGAAGTACAGGGTG
>JALYPE010000427.1 GCA_030856525.1 Pseudomonadota bacterium
CGCCTACCCGGCCGGGGATGACTGGCATTCGATGGAGAAGGAATGGCGCTTGAACTCGCCGGAAGGTGAAGTCACGGTGGCGGTCAGCGGCCCGATGCTGATCAACAGCTCGGCGGGCCTGCATCAAGCGGCGCGAACCGGAATGGGCATTGTGATGCTGCCCGATGCTTTGGTGGAGCAAGACGTCGAAGACGGAACGCTGGTCGCGCTGATGGAAAATTATCGGCCACCGAGCCGGCCGATGCATTTGATGTACGCCCAGGATCGCTACCGTTTGCCGAAATTACGCAGTTTCGTCGATTTTGCCCTGCAGAAATGGGGCGACCACTAGCGGGCCCGACTCGCCTTGAACTAATCTGCGCCACTGGCAGGTCACTGTGATCAAGGCGACAAGGAGAGTGTGATGGTGCAGACCTCGAACACTGAGTCACTGAAGCTCAATCTGTCTGATCTGAACGAAGGGATGCTGCACACCATTCTGGAACTGGTCAGCGACGGGATCTGGGACTGGAACGCCAACACCGGGTTCGTCTACCGCAATCCCGGCTGGTACGAGATGCTCGGCTACCCTCCTCACTCCCTGAACAACACGGTGCTGACCTGGGAAGGGGTGATCCATCCGGATGATTACCCGCGCGTCATGGCGCTGTTCGATGATTACCTGAATCAGCGCGCACCGCGCTATCAGGCCGAATATCGCTGCCGCATGCAGGACGGCAGTTACATCTGGATCGAAGACCGCGGTTACGTGCTGGCCCGCAACCCCGACGGTTCGGTGGCGCGGATGGTCGGCGCGCATCGCAGCATCGACGACAAGAAGCGTCTGTTCGAGGCGCTGGAGTTACGCAATCAATCGCTTGAAGCCATCGTTGAAGAGCGCACTCGAGAGCTGTCGAGCGTCAACCAACAGTTGCAGGTTCAACTGGAAGAAAACCGCAAACTGGCGGAAACCGACGCTCTGACGTCTATCGCCAACCGTTACCTCTTAAGCAAAGCCCTGCCGCAGGAATGCGACCGCGCGCAACGGTTTCGCCAGCCGCTGTCGCTGATCGCCATGGACATCGACGACTTCAAAGCAATCAACGATCACTACGGCCATGCCTTGGGCGATGCGGCCCTGGTGCACGTGGTCGAAAGCATCAAACGCTGCGTGCGAGAGGGCGATCTGCTGGCGCGCTGGGGCGGTGACGAATTCATCCTGATTCTTCCCGACACCCCATTGACCGACGCCAGACTCCTTGCCGAACAGATACGCCATCGCTTGACGGACCTGCCCGCAGTAGGTGATTTTCGCCTGACCCTGAGCTTCGGCGTGGTCCAGCGCTTTGACGAGGAACAGCAAACCGGGCTGCTGGCCAGAGCCGATCAGGCGCTGTTTCGATCGAAGGTCGCGGGCAAGAATGTGATTTCGGCGTGAGGGTCATTGATCCGTGACAACGCCGCGAAGGTCCAATAGATTAGGCGCCCTGAAAAGGCCCAAGGCTTTCTCGCCTCAACTCAAGTTAAAGAAGTAGTGAAATTTCAATGTCCGATTCCAATACCGCCGAATCCGTAGTTACCCTGTCGTCCAAAGCGGAATACGAAAACTCCATCAATCTTTCACAGCACGCGCCACAGGCCAAGACCATCAGCGAGATGGTCCTGGATGCATTCCAGTCCACCCGTGAGAGCGAGCAGATCCGCGAACTGCGCGTCGCCATCCGTCAGGCACACGACAGTTTCGACGACGATAAAGCCTACGAATTGATGGGCGAACTCAAGCAGCTCAAAGACGCCGAAGCGGCGGACATTGCGGCGCTGGAAGACTTGAGCAGCAAGTTCCCGATCAGTCGCATTCTGTCCAGCTTCAAGGACGACCCGGCGTTTCAGGAAATCGTTTACGGGCTGGCGCTGAAGGTGTTGAAGCAGACACATCAGGCGATCAGCAACCCGGCCAGCGGCAAGAGCAAAGCGGCTCGCGCGAAGAAAGACACCGAAGTGTTCACCATCAGCAAGGACGGCGAGAGTGTGACGTTGCCGCTGCGAACGCCGCGCTCGCGATTGAACGTGGACCGTAAAGCGCTGGAATTTCTCGGCTTCACCTTCGTCGGCGAGGGCGATGAGGCAGAGCTGGAAGGCGAAACCTTCCTCGACAATGCCGGGACCGAGCAAGCGGTCAACCGCAAGAACATCATCACCGCGCTGCAGCAGCAGACTGCGTTCGACGGGTACAGCATCACCGCGCAGTAACGCAGAAACACCCAAGCCCCACGTTGCCCTGCAGCGTGGGGCTTTTTATTGCCTGCTCGATGCGCCCTCAGGCTTTCCAGACACCACCACGTAGAGCACCTGCCAAAAGGTGGTCGCAAAGTGCCATATCCTTCAGCAGTCAATTCTGATCCTCGCCGCTACGCTGTCCCGTAACGGCACCAGAATTACTTTCCCCAACCCTTGAGCACCACGGGTCCGCCTGCGGGGAGCGTCAACTCACTTTCCAGCCCAAGACTTCAGTGGTGCGATTGCTGAGGTCATCATGCACGCAACCCCTTTATACCGTCAGTTAGCCAACCACTACCTCGACGCGATCCGCAGTGGCACCTTGAAAACCGGTGAACGGTTCCCGTCCATCAGGCTGATGATGGAAAAACATGCGGTGAGCCTATCGACGGCGGTGCAGGTGTGCCGCGAACTCGAGGACTATGGCGTGCTGGAAGCC
>JALYPE010000458.1 GCA_030856525.1 Pseudomonadota bacterium
TTTCTGTATAGCCAAGAGAGGCGTGGCTGCCTTTTTCTTCGAAGTAATACGCCTCGGTCTCAATGATTCGCGCGCTGAGCCACAGCTCGCCGACCCGGTGGCGAATGACTTTGCCCAGTAAATCACGGGCCAGCAGTTGCGCGTCGCGGTCAAAGAAAGCGTCGGGGAGGCCCATGGGCAGGCGCGTGATAACGGTGGGAACAGTCAGGTTGGACACGATGAACACGTTTATCAAGGCTGATTGAGCCGTGATGATACCAACGCGAAGCTTAATTCCGGCTGAATGTCGGCAATTTGCTGTCCATTTCGACCATCCGCCCGTCACCGCTGTTAGTCCCGGGACGCGGCAGCTATAATCTGCCGCTTTCCTCTTTGCAAGACCACGCCAGACCATGACTGAGTCCGTTCTTGACTACATGACCCGCCTGGGTCGCGCTGCCCGCGAAGCCTCTCGCGTCATTGGCCGTGCCAGCACCGCGCAGAAAAACCGCGCTTTGCAGGCTGCCGCCAATGCGCTGGACGCCGCACGCGTTGAACTTGTCTCGGCCAACGAGCTGGATCTGGCGGCCGGTCGTGCCAGTGGTCTTGAACCTGCTTTGCTTGAGCGTCTGGCGCTGACGCCGGAGCGTATCGACGGCATGATTGTCGGCCTTCGCCAGGTTGCAGCCTTGCCGGACCCTGTCGGTGCGATCCGCGACATGAGCTTCCGGCCATCGGGCATCCAGGTGGGCAAAATGCGTGTGCCGCTCGGCGTGATCGGGATCATCTACGAATCCCGGCCGAACGTGACCATCGATGCCGCCAGCCTGTGTCTCAAGTCCGGCAATGCAACCATTTTGCGCGGCGGCTCTGAAGCCATTCATTCCAATCGCGCCATCGCTGCCTGCATTCAGCGCGGCCTGGCCGAAGCCGATCTGCCGGCCGCCGTGGTGCAAGTGGTCGAAACCACCGACCGCGCCGCCGTCGGCGCGCTGATCACCATGCCGGAATACGTCGACGTCATTGTGCCCCGTGGTGGCCGTGGCCTGATCGAGCGGGTCAGCCGTGACGCACGTGTCCCGGTAATCAAGCATCTGGACGGTATCTGCCACGTGTAAGTAAGTGCCCACGCCGACCTGCCAAAAGCCCAGCGCATTGCCTTCAATGCCAAGACTTACCGGTATGGCATCTGCGGCGCGATGGAAACGTTGCTGGTGGATCAAACCGTTGCGAAAGATTTCCTGCCGGCCATGGCCGCAGAGTTCCGCGAAAAAGGCGTCGAGCTGCGCGGTTGCGAACGCACGCGGGCGATCATCGATGCCAGCGCCGCGACGGAAGAAGACTGGAATACCGAGTATCTGGCGCCGATCCTTTCGATTCGCGTGGTCGATGGTCTGGACCAGGCCATTGACCACATCAACCGGTATGGCTCGCATCACACTGATTCGATCGTCAGTGAGAACGTCGGCGAAACCCGGCGTTTCGTGGCTGAGGTCGATTCTGCGTCGGTGATGATCAACACCCCGACCTGCTTCGCCGATGGCTTTGAATACGGATTGGGTGCCGAGATTGGCATTTCTACTGATAAGCTGCACGCCCGCGGCCCGGTGGGTCTCGAAGGTCTGACCTGCGAGAAATACATCGTGGTCGGTGATGGCCAGTTGCGCGGCCAGGCGTCGGTCTGACTTGAGCGACCTCAATCCGTCAGCGCCGAGCACGGCCTGCGACCCTGCGCCACGACGCATCGGCATGCTGGGCGGGACGTTCGATCCGGTGCACATCGGCCATTTGCGTGGCGCGCTGGAAGTTGCCGAATCGTTGGCGCTTGATGAATTGCGCCTGACACCGAGCGCGCGGCCGCCTCATCGCGGCACGCCGCAAGTGTCTGCAAACGACCGACTGGCGATGGTCGAGTGCGCGGTGGCCGGTGTGGCGCCGTTGGTGGTGGATGCCCGCGAATTGCAGCGGGACAAGCCGTCCTACACCATCGATACCCTGGAATTGATGCGTGCCGAACTGGCCGCGCAAGACCAGGTTTTTCTGCTTCTGGGCTGGGACGCATTTTGCGGCCTGCCCACTTGGCACCGCTGGGAAGAGTTGCTCCAGCATTGCCACATCCTGGTGCTGCAACGCCCGGATGCCGACAGCGAACCGCCGGATGCCTTGCGCAACCTGCTGGCAGCGCGCTCGGTGAGCGACCCGCTGGCCCTGAAAGGGCCGAGCGGACAGATTGCATTCGTCTGGCAGACGCCGCTAGCGGTATCCGCCACCCAGATCCGTCAACTGCTGGCCAGCGGTAAGTCGGTACGTTTCCTGGTGCCCGACGCGGTCCTGGCCTATATCGATGCGCACGGGCTTTACCGTGCGTCGAACTGAATGGGAGTGCTTCAAGGCACGTGCAACAACGTGTATTGAACCACCCGAACACACGAGCAAAACGAGTTTTATATGACTGACAAAGACGTAGCTAAAGTAAAGCGCAAAGGCACATTCAAGAGCGCTCCGCTGCCAGTAGAGGTTCCAACCGGGCCGGAGCTGCGCGGTGAAGAGCTGGTCAAGGTTGCCGTTGCAGCCCTGGAAGACGTAAAAGGCCAGGACATCCAGGTCATCGACGTTCGTGAAAAGCAGAGCATCACTGACTTCATGATCATCGCAACCGGTACTTCGAACCGCCAGATCGGCGCGATGCTGGACAAGGTCCGCGAAGCCGTCAAAGCCCTGGGCGTCAAGCCGCTGGGTGAAGAAGGCAAGGGCGACAGCGACTGGGTTCTGTTGGACATGGACGATGTCATCGTGCACATGATGACTGCCTCGGCACGCCAGTTCTATGACCTGGAGCGCCTGTGGGCCGGTGCCGAGCAAAGCCGCTCGGCCAGCGCTGCTCACCACAGCCCGGAAAACACCCATGAGCACTTCACCAAGCTCAACAAAGACCAGCAATAAGGGCCCGCTGTGCGACTGCGACTGATCGCCGTCGGTTCACGCATGCCCAAATGGGTGGAAGAAGGCTGGCATGAATATGCCAAGCGTCTTCCGTCCGAGCTGGCGCTGGAACTGGTGGAAATACCGCTCAACACCCGCGGCAAGAACGCCGACGTGGCGCGCTTCATCCGTCAGGAAGGCGAAGCCATGCTGGCCAAGGTCGGGCCGAACGAGCGGGTTGTGACTCTCGAAGTCCACGGCAAGCCCTGGAGCACCGAGCAACTGGCGGTCGAACTCGATCGCTGGCGGCTGGACTCGCGCACGGTCAATTTCATGGTCGGCGGCCCCGAAGGGCTGGCGCCGGAAGTCTGTGCCCGCGCTGATCAGCGCTGGTCGCTCTCGCCGTTGACATTGCCGCACCCGCTGGTGCGGATTCTCATCGGCGAACAGCTGTATCGTGCCTGGACAGTTCTGTCCGGTCACCCCTATCACAAGTAGTCCTGCCTCATGCCCCAGCCGATCCGCATCAAGGACCACGAAAAAGACGCCCGTCTGGTGCGTGGCCGCGTCGTGTTCGGTGCAATTGCGGTGGTGGTGCTGATTTGTGTGCTGATCGCGCGGCTGTATTTCCTCCAGGTGATCCAGTAC
>JALYPE010000468.1 GCA_030856525.1 Pseudomonadota bacterium
GCGGTGGACGACAGCGTAAACATGGTTTCCCTGCTGCGCAACATGGAAGAGTTCTTCTCCCGTGAGTCGTGCGGTTTCTGCACCCCATGCCGTGACGGTTTGCCGTGGAGCGTCAAGCTGCTGCGCGCAATCGAAAACGGCGAAGGTCAGGCCGGCGACATCGAGACCCTGCTGGGTCTGGTCGGTTTCCTCGGCCCGGGCAAGACCTTCTGTGCTCACGCACCGGGCGCCGTGGAGCCGTTGGGCAGCGCAATCAAATACTTCCGCCACGAGTTCGAGGCCGGCATCGCGCCAACCCGCGCAGGCGACCTCAATAAAGTGGTAACGCCGACCATGGTTGGCGTGTAAACGCTTAACAAGGCGAAGGGTCCGTGCCCTTCGCCTTCTCGTTCGATGACGCCTTTGATGGGCTGTTTTGATTCGTGCGAACAACAAGATTCCATTAGCCACGCCCGCTGACACCGGGCCAACGAAGAACTTTGAACCATGGCCACTATCCACGTAGACGGCAAAGAGCTCGAAGTCGACGGGGCAGACAACCTGTTACAGGCATGTCTGTCGCTAGGCCTCGATATTCCGTATTTCTGCTGGCACCCAGCCCTAGGCAGCGTTGGCGCTTGCCGCCAGTGCGCGGTCAAGCAGTACACCGACGAGAACGACAAGCGTGGTCGGATCGTCATGTCCTGCATGACCCCCGCCACTGACGGCAGCTGGATCTCCATCGACGACGAAGAAGCGAAAGTGTTTCGCGCCAGCGTCGTCGAATGGCTGATGACCAACCACCCGCACGACTGCCCGGTCTGTGAGGAAGGGGGTCACTGCCACCTGCAAGACATGACGGTGATGACCGGCCACAACGAGCGCCGTTATCGCTTCACCAAGCGCACCCACCAGAACCAGCAACTGGGGCCGTTCATTTCCCACGAGATGAACCGCTGCATCGCTTGCTATCGCTGCGTACGTTTCTACAAGGACTACGCCGGCGGCACCGACCTCGGCGTATTCGGCGCCCACGACAACGTGTACTTCGGTCGCGTTGAAGACGGCACCCTCGAAAGCGAGTTCTCCGGCAACCTCACCGAGGTCTGCCCGACCGGTGTGTTCACCGACAAGACTCACTCCGAGCGCTATAACCGCAAGTGGGACATGCAGTTCTCGCCGAGCATCTGCCATGGCTGCTCCAGCGGTTGCAACATCTCCCCGGGCGAGCGCTACGGCGAACTGCGTCGCATCGAAAACCGCTTCAACGGTTCGGTCAACCAGTACTTCCTGTGCGACCGTGGCCGTTTCGGTTATGGCTACGTCAACCGCGAAGACCGTCCACGTCAGCCATTGCTGGCCGACGGCGCCAAGCTGAGCCTTGACGAAGCGCTGGATAAAGCCGCTGACCTGCTGCGCGGGCGCAACATCGTCGGCATCGGTTCGCCGCGCGCCAGCCTCGAAAGCAACTACGCGTTGCGCGAGCTGGTCGGCGCCGAGCACTTCTACTCCGGTATCGAAGCCGGGGAGCTGGAGCGTATTCGTCTGGTCATGCAGGTGCTGAAAGACAGCCCGCTGCCGATCCCGAACATGCGCGACATCGAAGACCACGACGCCATTTTCGTCCTGGGTGAAGACCTGACCCAGACCGCCGCGCGCATGGCGTTGTCCCTGCGTCAATCGGTCAAGGGCAAAGCCGAAGACATGGCCGACGCGATGCGCGTTCAGCCGTGGCTGGATGCGGCAGTGAAGAACATCGGTCAGCACGCGCTGAACCCGCTGTTCATCGCCAGCCTGGCTGAAACCAAGCTCGACGACATTGCCGAAGAATGCGTACACGCTGCACCAGACGATCTAGCGCGCATCGGTTTCGCTGTGGCTCACGCCCTCGATGCCAGCGCCCCAGCGGTCGAAGGCCTGGACACTGAAGCCCTCGACCTGGCTCAGCGCATTGCCAACGCCCTGCTCGCCGCCAAACGTCCACTGATCATTGCCGGCACCTCGTTGGGTTCCAAGGCGCTGATCGAAGCGGCCGCCAACATCGCCAAGGCCCTTAAGCTGCGCGAGAAAAACGGTTCCATCAGCCTGATCGTGCCTGAGGCCAACAGCCTTGGCCTGGCCATGCTCGGTGGTGATTCGGTCGACGACGCGTTGCAAGCCGTCATCGACGGCAAGGCTGATGCCCTCGTCGTGCTGGAAAACGACCTGTACACCCGCACGGACAAGGCCAAGGTCGAAGCTGCCCTGAACGCCGCGAAAGTGCTGATTGTCGCCGACCATCAGAAGACGGCCACCAGCGACCGCGCGCACCTGGTTCTGCCAGCCGCGAGCTTCGCTGAAGGCGACGGTACGCTGGTCAGCCAGGAAGGCCGCGCCCAGCGCTTCTTCCAGGTGTTCGACCCGAAATACATGGACGCGAGCATCCTGGTTCACGAAGGCTGGCGCTGGCTGCATGCCCTGCGTGCAACCTTATTGAATCAGCCGATCGACTGGACTCAACTGGACCACGTCACCGCTGCCGTCGCTTCGAGCACGCCGCAACTGGCGCGCATCGTCGACGCCGCACCTTCTGCCGCGTTCCGCATCAAGGGCATGAAACTGGCCCGTGAGCCGCTGCGTTATTCCGGTCGTACCGCCATGCGCGCCGACATCAGCGTGCACGAACCGCGTACCCCGCAGGACAACGACACCGCGTTCAACTTCTCGATGGAAGGTTACTCAGGCTCGGTTGAACCGCGTCAGCAAGTGCCATTCGCCTGGTCTCCGGGCTGGAACTCGCCGCAAGCGTGGAACAAGTTCCAGGATGAAGTCGGTGGTCATATCCGCGCTGGCGACCCGGGCACCCGCCTGATCGAAAGCAACGGTGACTCGCTGAACTGGTTCGCCGCAGTACCGCGTGCCTTCAACCCGGCACCGGGCACCTGGCAGGTCGTGCCGTTCTTCCACCTGTTCGGCAGCGAAGAAAACTCTTCGAAAGCCGCACCGGTTCAGGAACGTATCCCGGCCGCTTATGTATCGCTGGCCAAATCCGAAGCCGATCGCCTGGGCGTCAACGACGGTGCGCTGCTGAGCCTGAACGTTGCCGGCCAGACCTTGCGTCTGCCGCTGCGCATCAACGAAGAGCTGGGCGCCGGTCTGGTGGCATTGCCGGCGGGCATCGCCGGCATTCCACCGGCGATTTTCGGCAAATCCGTTGACGGTCTGCAGGAGGCAGCTCAATGACCTGGTTCACGCCTGAAGTGATTGACGTGATCATCGCGGTCCTCAAGGCCATTGTGATTCTGCTCGCCGTGGT
>JALYPE010000489.1 GCA_030856525.1 Pseudomonadota bacterium
ATGCTTGGCTGCCGGTAGACCGACTTCCACCAGGCGCAAATTGCCCGACATGCCCAAATGGCTGATCAAGGTGCCGACTTCGGCGTTGATCAGCAGGTACTTGGCACGCCGCTCTACCAGCACGATGCGCTGACCGGACAGGCGCACATCGAGGTCTTCCGGGATCGGCCAGCGCAGACGACGATCGCGCACGATCACCCGGCTGACACGCTGCCCTTCCAGGTGTGGCGCGATGCCGCGGCGGGTGGTTTCGACTTCCGGCAGTTCTGGCATGGGGCTCTCGGATCAGGCGCTCGGATGAGGCACTGGCCGCGACTCAGCGATGAGTGCCGAGGTCGCGGATGGTTTGTTTGAGGGTTTCGAAGTCGTAGTCCGACAGCCCGACGTAATCCAGCACGATCGGCGCAATGCTGTTCCATTCATGATCTTCGGTCTGATTGCCGAGCACCCGATAAGACGCACAAATGTGTTCAGCCATTTTCAGAATCGCCAGCAGGTTTTTCAACTGACTGTTGCGCGACGATTCATCGTTGAAAATCGCCAGGGCATTGTGATGATTGGCGATAGCCGTACTCACATGTTCTGGCAGGCGCCAGGATTTGGCCGTGTAATAACCGACCACTGCGTGGTTGGTATTGAACACCCTGTTTTCGGTGTCGACCACCCGGCATTCGCAGCTGGCGCTGGCATACGCTTCTTCCAGCACTGTCATGTAGTTGGGAAACCGCTGCAGCATCAATGGCACGCCGCAGTCGTGGAACAGGCCCAGCGCGTAGGCTTCGTCGCCCGCCTGCACGCCGATGCGCTTGGCCAGGGTCAGGCACGTCATCGCCACATCCTGAGCGGTGTCCCAGAAGCGGTTAAGGGTGACGATGGTGTCGTCGTTCAACTCACCCTTGATCGATTGTGCGTTGATCAGGTTGATGATTGAACGGCTGCCCAGCAAATTCACTGCACGCTGGATCGAGATGATTTTGTTGCTCAAGCCGTAATACGGCGAATTGACAATTTTCAGCAGCGAACCAGAGAGGCCCGGGTCCTGGGAGATCAACTTGGCGATCACCTCCAGGTCCGGATCGGGCATGTACTGTTCCATCTGCAGATCCACCATGATCTGCGGCTGGGCAGGCACGCTGATGCCTTGCAGGGACTGTTGGATCTGTTCGGCGGTCAGCTCTTGGGACATAAGTACACACTCTGGGTCAGGCGCCGATTCTACCCTTTCTGAACTTGGATCCGACACACCAGCGGGCACATCGGAGGAACTTTCATTGTTCGCCAGGCTTCGGACTGAATACGGCCGGTGACGGCAAAACACACATTCAAGTCAGGAGACTCAATCATGTCCACCTCCCTGAACGGCAAACGTGTCGCGATTCTGGTAACCGATGGTTTTGAGCAGATCGAGCTCACCGGACCCAAGCAAGCACTGGAGGAAGCCGGTGCCCAGGTCGATATTCTTTGCGCCGAGGAAGGCCAGGTCAAAGGCTGGAATCACGACAAACCGGCCGACGATTTCGATGTTGATCAGACCTTCAAAAGCGCCACCATCGACCAATACGATGCACTGGTTTTGCCGGGCGGCGTGCAGAATTCCGACACAATTCGTATTGATCTCGATGCTCAGCATTTGGTGAAAACCGGTACATCGGCAGGTAAACCGATCGCGGTCATTTGTCACGGCGCCTGGCTACTGATTTCCGCCGGGCTGGTTCGAGGCAAAGCCATGACCAGCTACAAAACGCTCAAGGATGACCTGGAAAATGCCGGAGCGAACTGGGTCGACAAGGAAGTGGTGACGGACGGGAATCTGATCAGCAGTCGTCAACCGGACGATATTCCGGCTTTTAATCGGGAGTTGATCAGCGCGTTGTCGGCCTGACACTGAACCATTGTGGCGAGGGGATTCATCCCCGTTGGGCTGCGCAGCAGCCCCAAAACCAATAGCACAGAGATAAAGGAATTCTGTTTGCGATAGGTTGCGGCTGCTCCGCAGTCGGACGGGGATAAATCCCCTCGCCACGGGTCACTTGCCGGCCTATCAACCGCGCCAACACGCTATACTCCCGCTCTTTTTTCCGGAGCGACGTCATGTCCCTGCCTAGCCTGCGCCTCAAAGCCAACGCCGACCGTCGCCTGCGAAACGGCCACTTGTGGGTCTACAGCAACGAAATCGATGTAGCGGCGACTCCTTTGCATGGCTTCAAGGCCGGTGATCAGGCGATCCTCGAAGCCGCTGGCGGCAAGCTGCTGGGCATCGTCGCCATGAGCCCGAACAACTTGATCTGTGCGCGCCTGCTGTCGCGCGACATCAAATTGCCGCTGGACAAGTCGCTGCTGGTGCACCGCCTGAACGTCGCCCTGTCCCTGCGCGACCGTCTGTTCGACAAGCCGTTTTACCGCTTGGTCTACGGCGATTCCGATTTGCTGCCAGGTCTGGTCGTCGATCGTTTCGGTGACATTCTGGTGGTGCAGATCGCTTCGGCCACCATGGAAGCGCACAAAGACGACGTGATCGCAGCGCTGACTCAAGTGCTCAAGCCAAGCGGCATTCTGTTCAAGAACGATTCCGCTGCCCGTGACGCTGAAGGCCTCAATCGCTACGTCGAAACCGTGTTTGGCCTGGTGCCGGAATGGGTCGCCCTGGAAGAGAACGGCGTGAAATTCGAAGCCCCGGTGATTCAGGGTCAGAAAACCGGCTGGTTCTACGACCACCGCATGAACCGCGCGCGTCTGGCCCCGTATGCCAAAGGCAAGCGCGTACTCGACCTGTACAGCTACATCGGCGGCTGGGGTGTGCAAGCCGCAGCATTCGGCGCCAGTGAAGTATTTTGCGTTGATGCGTCAGCCTTCGCCCTCGACGGTGTCGAGCGCAACGCCGCGCTGAACGGCTTCGCCGAGAAAATGACCTGCCTCGAAGGCGATGTGTTCGATGCGCTGAAAGAGTTGAAAGCCAGCGAAGAACGTTTCGACGTGATCGTTGCCGATCCACCGGCGTTCATCAAACGCAAGAAAGACATGAAAAACGGCGAAGGCGCCTACCGTCGCCTGAACGAGCAAGCCATGCGCCTGCTCACCAAGGACGGCATCCTGATTAGCGCCTCCTGCTCAATGCACCTGCCGGAAGACGACCTGCAAAACATCCTGCTAACCAGCGCCCGCCACCTGGACCGCAACATCCAGATACTGGAACGCGGCGGCCAGGGCCCGGATCACCCGGTGCATCCGGCGATTGCGGAAACGCGTTACATCAAGAGCATTACGTGCCGGTTGTTGCCGAATAGCTAAACACTCAACACCACGGTAGGAG
>JALYPE010000523.1 GCA_030856525.1 Pseudomonadota bacterium
CAACGAGGGCAGCAAACTGGAATTGGGCTCTACGGCAAAAATGCGCGTGATGACCACCTACCTGCAGATAATCGCCGAACTGCACGAAAAGTACGCCGCCATGACCGTTCCCGAATTGAAAAAAGTCGAGGTTCCCGATCAGGATCGCCTCAGCCGGTGGGCCGTGGATTATCTGGTGCAGAACAAGGACCGCAATCTGCAAGCCATGCTCGGTGCCGCGCTGGACCGCAAATACTCGGCAAGCCCCGGTGAAGCCTTCTTCACCGGTGGCGGCCTGCACACCTTCGTCAACTTTCGCAAGGAAGACAACGGTCGCCTGCCGACCCTGCGCGATGCCCTGCGCGAGTCGATCAACCTGCCATTCATTCGGTTGATGCGCGACATTGTGCGTTACACCACTTACTCCGGCCCCAGCAACAGCGCCGAATTGCTCAAGGATGATCGCGACCCGCGCCGCCAGGAATACCTCGCTTCGTTCGCCGACCGTGAAGGCACCTCGTTCCTGCTCAAATTCTGGAAGAAGTACAAAAACAAGGACACCCAGGCGCGGCTTGAAACCTTCCTCGACGGCATGCGGCCGACCCCGATTCGCCTGGCGGCGGTCCATCGTTATTTATTGCCTCAGGCCAGCCAGGAGAGCTTCAATACCTTCGTGCGCTCGCACCTCAAAGGCGCCAAGCTGACCGAAAAACTCACCGACGAACGCCTCGAACGGCTCTACGCCACCTACGGTCCCGGCGCCTACGACTTGCCCGATCAAGGCTTCATCGCCAAGGTGCACCCGCTCGACCTGTGGCTGATTGGCTACTTGCTGAACAACCCCGATGCCAAGTTCAGCCAAATGGTCAAAGCCAGCCATTTCGAACGTCAGGAAGTCTACAGCTGGCTGTTCAAAAGCCGGCACAAAGGCGCGCGCGACAGTCGCATTCGCACCATGCTCGAGATCGAGGCGTTTCTCGATATCCATCAACGCTGGCAGAAAGTCGGCTACCCGTTCGATCACCTCGTACCGTCACTGGCCACGGCGATTGGCAGCTCGGGTGATCGCCCGGCCGCACTGGCCGAACTGATCGGCACCATCCTCAACGACGGCGTGCGCATGCCGACGCTGCGCATCGACACCCTGCACTTCGCGGCGAACACCCCGTACGAAACCAAACTGATCAATGACCCGGACGTTGGCAAACGCGTGATGCCGTCGGAAGTCGCCACGGCCATGCGCGAAGCGCTGTCACAAGTGGTGGATGCCGGCACAGCAAAACGGGTGTCCGGCAGTTTCATCACCCCCGATGGCAAACCCCTGGCCATGGGCGGCAAGACCGGCACCGGTGATAACCGCATTGAAGCCGTCGGCTCAGGTGGCAGGATCCTGAGCTCGAAATCCATCAACCGCACCGCCACGTTCGTGTTCTTCATCGGCGATACGCACTTCGGTACCATGACCGCGTTTGTGCCCGGTCGCTCCGCCGAAACCTTCAAATTTACCTCGGCATTACCGGTGCAGGTGCTCAAGGGCATGGCGCCGATCCTCACCCCCTATCTGCAACCCGGCAGCACTTCGCAATGCCACCCGGTGGGCAATCCTTCAGTGGCATCAGCTCCACAGCTGTAACGGATTGCGCACCGCGGCGGGCGGTAAATAACTATTTTTCAGATTCGGATATCTGACGGTTAATCCGCCAAACGCGCCGGCCTGACGCCGATTTTTTCGACTTTTGTTTTGAGCACCGCCGAGTAGGCTGATCATTCTTAAATCAATCAAGGATGATTGCCATGCCACACCCCAACACGCCTGCCGCTCAGCCCACTAAAAGCCGGCACCACGCGTTCATCAGCAACGCCCTCAGCGACCCTTTCAAAAAAGCCTCCATCACCCGGGGCCGAGCGCTGGCTGCCAGTCGGCTGAAGATTGATCCGTGGTACAGCGCGGCGACCACCGCTCACCACGACACCCTCAAAGCCGCCAATCTCAAGGCCTGGACTTCACAGAACCAGGTCGATGAACATCTCAAAAACCTGCAAGACGTCTATTCGTTTGCTGCGCCGCTGCTGCAGAAGAAACTCAAGGAACAATACGGCGTTGAAGATGACGTCAAGACCACCTTCCTGCGCCTCTACCTGCCCAAGGAGTCGCCGTGGTACGCGATCGACGTCCTCACGGGTGTAACGGTCCGAACCGTGTCGCTGCTGGATGCCGCGCTGCACAATTTCGCAGCGAGCGAACACGCCGATGCGACCTCCGACTACATCACCCGTCCCGACGAGCGCGGGCACTTCGACGTCTTGCCGATAAAAAGCAAAATGAGCATCGCGCAATTCCAGACGCTGTGCCGTGAACTGGACATCGGCGCGCTGTACAAGCAGCACCTCGACGAGCAACTGCTGTTCGATGAGCCCGTGGCCAAGGCCGTACTGGAACAGAAAGTCGTCGCGAGCCAGAAAGATGCACTGCGGGTCGCCGCGCAACTGGCGTTGACCACCGGTGACCTGCAGGACGACGCTTACAGGTTGATACGTGCCCTGATCGACGGCAAACCGACGCTGCGGCTGGAGGGCAAGACCATGGGCTGCGGCGGCATCTCCATGATGGAAACCCCCTTGACCGGAATCATGCTGGTTGCGCCGATGAAACTGGACGCTCAGGGCATTGGCCGAATCATCGTTTATGTTCCGCACGACCCCGATCACCCGTTAAAGGAGTACGACTCTCCGGACGCGTTCATGACCGAACTGGCGCGGCAGTTGCGCGACGAAAAAGTCGGTGCATCGACCCGGCAGAGTTATCGGCAGTTCTTCAGCCAGTTCGTCGACCATCAGCAGCGCGGGCACTTTTTCGCCGACCTGGAAAGTCGCCTGTTCGAGATAAAACACCATACCAACGATGACCCGACCGATCAGCGTCCCAGCTGGCGCAAGGAACCCCGCGGCAACCCTCACCTGCAAGTCGAGCGACTGCAGGTGCCTGTGGATTATTGGAAACACGCCTACCACCAGCAGCTCAACAAGATCCTCAACGATGCACGTGTCATCGCCGTGTCCACCGCTGACACCGACAGCACCGAGCGCTGGGCGTGGTGGGACAATTTCAAGAAAATCGTCTCGGATATCTTCAACGTTGCCCTGTTGATCGCCACGCCCTTCGTCCCGGGACTGGGTGAGCTGATGATGGCGTACACCGTTTACCAATTGACCACTGATGTGATTGAAGGCCTGGTCGATCTGGCTGAGGGCCTCGGTCAGGAAGCAGCCGAGCATGTGGTCAGCGTGGTGACGGATGTCATTCAGCTGGTGGCGTTCAAGGCCGGCACCGACATTGGTGAGCTTTTTCGACTCAAAGTGTCGCAGGTGGTCGAGGACATGAAGCCTGTGACTTTGGCCGATGGCACAAAAACCCTGTGGCATCCCGACCTCGCGCCTTACCAGCAAAAAAGCCTCACCCTGCCGACGGATTCCAGACCCGACGAGCATGGGCTGCACCAGCATGCCGGACAGAGCATTTTGCCGCTGGAAGGCAAGCTCTACGCCGTCGAGAAAGCCTCGACAGCGCCAGCCTCCCGTACACATCGTGTCAAGCACCCTGCCCGTCCCAACGCTTACTCGCCCAAAGTCGAACATAACGGCAGCGGCGCCTGGGTTCACGAAGGTGAAAACCCGGCGAACTGGGAAGGGCCGACGTTGATGCAACGCCTCGGCCACAGCGTTGATCGCTTCGAAAACGTTGAACTCGA
>JALYPE010000524.1 GCA_030856525.1 Pseudomonadota bacterium
AAACGAGGCTGCGATGTTTTGATCTTGTCGTTAAAAACAAAATCAACAGATCGCAGCCTCGTTTCACTTGGCAGCTCCTACACAGGCATCGGCGTATTTGAGGATTGATATGACTTCAACACTGCTCGAACTCGAAGACTCACTTACCCGCCTCACCCTCTGCCCCGAACGTGGCGGTGCCATCGTTAACTGGACGGTCCTCGGCTCCGGTCAGCCGCTGTTTCGCCACAGCGATGCCCAGTCTTTGCACACCGGCCTGGCGAACAAACTGGGTTGTTTTCCGTTGGCGCCGTGGTCCAACCGCATCGCCGAAGGGGGCTTCGATTGTCCGCACGGCTGGCTGGCACTCACGCCCAACAGCCTCACCGAAGCCCTGCCCATTCACGGCAGTGCCTGGCAGCAACCGTGGCAGGTGCTGGCGCAATCTTCTGATGAAATCATCCTGCAACTCGACAGCACCCAGCCATTCGCCTACCGCGCCCGGCAACGGTTTCACCTGAGCGAAGGTCGCTTGAGCATCGAACTGCGCGTGACTCATCTGGATGAAAGCGCAGCCTGGCACGGCCTCGGCTTACACCCGTATTTTCCACGTACCGCCCACACACGACTGCAGGCCAAGGCCGAGCAGGTCTGGTTGTGCGAACCTTCGCGGTTGCCGACAACGCTGAGCACACTGCCCGCCGAATGGGACTTCCGTCAGCTGCGAGCGTTACCCGACACCTTGGTCGACAATGGTTTCTGCCAATGGGATGGCCGCTGCCGAATCGAGGAGCCCGACCTGGGTTATGCGCTGGACTGTCAGGCCGGCGGCAGCGATTACTACCTCCTCTACTGCCCTCTGGACCTGGGGTTTTTCTGCATCGAACCGGTGAGCCATCCGGTCAATGCGCACCACTTGCCCGGCCGGCCGGGGTTGCGACTGCTGGAGCAAGGGCAGTCGGCTGAGCTGACGTTCTCCCTTCAATACCGAGAGCTCGATCAACCCAGCATCTGACTCAGCACCGCGCGCAACTTGCCAGGTTTCACCGGTTTATTCAGCAGCGGTGCGTCCAGCCGTTGCAACGATCGGCGGCATTGGTCGGTGCGATCGGCGGTGATGATTACCGCCGGAATGATCAGACTGAAATGCTCGCGCAAATGCCTCACCACTTCACACCCCACCACCCCATGGTCGAGGTGGTAGTCCGCCAGAATCAACTCCGGCGCAAGGCCCTGCAATGCCACCAGTGCCGAGGATTCGTCGGTGGCCGTGACCACTTCGCAGCCCCACTGCCCGAGCAACGCGCTCATGCTTTCAAGAATGCTCACTTCATTGTCCAGCACCAGCAACCGCCGACCCGGCAACGGGTTGCCCGTACTCGGCTGGGGTACAGCGAGGCTGATCGGCAGCGGCACTTCCCGTGAAAGCGGCACGTCGATGCTGAACATCGAACCGCGCCCGGGCAAGGAATGCACCTGGATCCGGTAGTCGAGGATTTTGGCGATACGCTCCACAATTGCCAATCCCAGACCTACACCTTTACGGTCAGCGGCACGGCCGACGTCGAGCTGGTTGAATTCAAGGAAAATCGAGTCGAGTTGATCAGCCGGGATGCCTCGTCCGGTGTCCCACACCTCGAGCCGCAACCGCTCGCCGCGACGCCTCGCGCCTAGCAGAATACTGCCCTGATCGGTATAGCGGCAGGCGTTGCTGAGGAAGTTGCGCAAGATGCGAGTCATCAGGCGCAGGTCCGTGCGAATGGCGTAGTCGCCCATGTGAACGCGCAGACGCAGACCGCTTGCCTCGGCCACTGACTGGAACTCCGACACCAGCGGGCCGAGCAATTCGTCGAGGCGATACAGCGCGATGTCAGGTTTCACTGCAGCCTGATCGAGTCTGGAAATATCGAGCAGATCGGTGAGCAAATCTTCCGCCCCTTCCAGGGCTTGATGGGTGCGTTCGACCAGTACCTGTTCGACGTCGGGCAGTTTGCGTTCGCGCAGCGTCGAGATCAGCAATCGCGCGGCATTGAGCGGTTGTAGCAGGTCGTGACTGGCGGCCGCCAGGTATTTGTCTTTGCTGTGATTGGCCGCTTCTGCCGCGTCCCGGGCTACGCGCAAGGCTTCGGCGATCTGTTTGCGCTGGGTGCTCTGCTGCTGCAAATTGCGATTGGCTTCCAGCAACTCATCGGTGCGTGCGGTAACCCGCTGCTCCAGTTCGTCATTGAGCTGTTGCAGGCGCTGCTGGGCCAGTTTGCGCTCCGTTATGTCGGCCACGAAACCTTCCACCAACCCCTCCTGGTCGGGTTTGAGCAACAGGTTCATCAACACATCAAGAAGGCTGCCGTCCTTGCGCCGTAACTGGGTTTCATAGCCGTGCAGGCTACCCTGGTGCCTGAGGATTTCGCCGATGTTTGCCAACTCTGGAGCGCCTCCGACGAACAGATTGCTCGCCAGATCGGCCAGGGAAAAAAGCACCTCTTGCGGGTCCTGATAACCGAGCATCCGCGCCAGCGCCGGGTTGGCGGCGCGCATGCCTTGCAGCAGGCTGGCCTGGAAGATCCCGTGCACGGCGTTTTCGAACAGCCATTTGTAACGATTGCGCTCGGCTTCCAGCTCTTCGAGGCGCGCCGCCAGCTCCGGATAATGACTCTTGCGCGCCGAATGGCTGCCCAGCCCCAGTAATCCGGCCAGCGCCCGTTGCTGCTCTTCAGAGGGCTTCGCCATAGACAACCTCGACATCACGCTGA
This sequence comes from Pseudomonadota bacterium, assembly GCA_030856525.1. GTDB lineage: Bacteria > Pseudomonadota > Gammaproteobacteria > Pseudomonadales > Pseudomonadaceae > Aquipseudomonas. The sequence goes on from JALYPE010000524.1 coordinate 2,730, forward strand.
CTTGATTCGCGCGGGTTAGTCAGGATGCAAGGGTCGTGCATGGCATGTTGCGAAAGAAACGGAATGTCCGCCGTGCGCACCCCGTGCAGGCCAAGGGTTTCATGGA
>JALYPE010000525.1 GCA_030856525.1 Pseudomonadota bacterium
AAACGAGGCTGCGATCATTTGCCCTACAAAATCTATCTGTACTTGTCCTATAGACGGACACTTCAGTTCGGCAGATCATTTCCCCCGCAAAAGCCCACTCAATCGAGAGACCCGCCCATGAGCAAAAAGCCATCCAGCAATGGCCCCAACAAGGCCAAATCCATCGTCGCCCAGCCACTGTTCCGCAGCCGTCAGGAACGAGCCGGCAAAGGCAAAGGCAGCTACCGCCGCGAAGCCTTCCAGTCAAACAGCTGGGAGGCTTCGTACTTTCTGGCGGCCTGAAAGGCAAGCCATCGCGCAACATGATAAGGTCTGCACCTGATCCGTATTCCCTGGACCCGTGCATGCCCTTTTGTATTTCCCGTCGTTGGCACCTGCGCCAATTGATTGCAGCCTCCAGCCTAGTTCTGCTTGTCGCCTGCGCGGAGAAACCAACCGCCGCCGACGCCCAACCTCTCAAGACGGTTCCCGTCGCGACAGCCCCTGCGGTGATTCCTCCCGTGGTGCCGACCGGTGACGACCTCAATCTGCAGCCAACCCAGACCTTCGCCGAATGGCAGGCCGGTTTCCGTAAGGACGCTTTGGCCGCCGGTATTCGTGCCGACCTGTTCGATCGCGCGTTTGCCAATGTCAGCGTCGACAACAGCGTGATTCGCGCCGACCGCAGCCAGCCGGAATTTTCCCGGCCGGTGTGGGAATACCTCGACGGTGCGTTATCGCCGTTGCGGGTGCGCAAAGGTCAGGCGCTGGTTAGCCAGTATGCCGACATCCTGCAAAGCATCGAGCAGCGCTATGGTGTCGATCGCCAGGCGCTCGTATCGGTGTGGGGCATGGAGAGCAATTTCGGTCAGTTCCAGGGTAGCAAGTCGGTCATCAATTCGCTTGCAACGCTGGCGTATGAAGGCCGGCGCCCGGGCTTTGCCCATGCGCAATTGATCGCCGCCCTGCAGATTCTGCAACAAGGTGACATCGAGCCCGAGAAGATGCTGGGTTCCTGGGCCGGAGCGATGGGGCAAACCCAATTCATCCCGACCACCTACAACACCCACGCCGTGGATTTCGATGGCGACGGCCGCCGCGACATCTGGGGCAGCCCCGCCGATGCACTGGCGTCGACGGCCCACTATCTGCAAAGCTCCGGCTGGCAGCGTGGCCAACCTTGGGGCTTCGAAGTGCAACTGGCGAGTGGCTTCGATTACGTACTGGCCGACGGCACGATTCGCAAAAGCGTCGCCGAGTGGCGCCAACTGGGCGTCACGCTGCCCAATGGTGCCCAGCCTCCGGCAGGGTCGGAAAACCTCTCCGCAGCGCTGTTGCTGCCAGCAGGTCATCGCGGCCCGGCGTTCCTCGTCCTCGATAACTTCCGCGCGATTCTCAAGTACAACAATTCGTCGTCCTATGCGTTGGCGGTGAGCTTGTTGTCCGAGCGTTTCAGCGGCGGCGGTTTGATCAGTGGCTCATGGCCAAAAGATGATATGCCGTTGAGTCGTACCGAGCGTATTGAGCTGCAAACCCTCCTGAGCGCTCAGCAGTATGACGCGGGCACCGCCGATGGCATCATCGGCGCCAACACGCGCAAAGCGATCCGTAGCGCGCAGCAATCGTTCGGCTGGCCGGCGGATGGTTATCCGACGCATAAGTTGCTGGAAGGTCTGCGTAACCGCTGAAGCTTGCGGGCAAGTCTGACCGACTTGCCCGCAAAGAATGACTAGGAAGCGGCGAATATCTAACCCCTGACCACCACATCCTGCTCCAACACCAACTCCTTGTTCCCCGCATCCAGCCGAACCAAAGCGCCCATCGGCAACGTCAGGTTCGGGTCACAATGCCCACTGCGCCACCCCGCCAGCACCGGTATCCGCAGCGGCTCGAACGTCTGCTTGAGCAACCGCTCGAGCGCAGCCGCATCCACTCCCGCCACATCCCCCACCAACACCCCGCGCAGCTTGCCCAACGTACCGGCGAGTCGTAGATGGGTCAGCAGTCGATCGATGCGGTACAACGGCTCGTTGATGTCCTCGATGAAGAGGATGACGCCTTGCGCCTCTATCTCAAATGGCGTGCCCATGGTCGCGGCGATCATCGACAGATTACCGCCCAGCAAACGCCCGTGAGCGATGCCCGGTTCGATCGTGGTCAACGGCCACGCCACCGGATGGGCCAGAAG
>JALYPE010000528.1 GCA_030856525.1 Pseudomonadota bacterium
TGCACGCGATTGGCAGCGACCGCGTGCTGCCTTTTGTCTGTGCGCCCAACAGCCTGGCGTTCGTTCCTGCCGGTTGTGACGTGCTGTCCGAGTCGCCTGCTGGCGGTGAGTACCTGCGGGTCGTTCATGCCGAGGGCATGGTGCGGATGGCCGACCGTGTATTCAACAATCGTATCGATGCGCAGGCCATCGCCCTCGCGCTGCTCATGCGCCGTGCCCTGTTAAGGCCCTCGTTCGATGACGATTGGCAAGACTGGGCTCTCGCCCTGACTGATCGGGCGCAGAATTTGGGAGCAAAAAAGACGCAGCCTCAAGGCTCGATCAACAGCGGCCGCATGCGTTTACTTGACGAGTTTATCGACGCCGGCCTCGGGGGTCCGCTGAGCGTGCAGGCGATGGCTGAACTGCTTGGGCTGTCCGAAGGCTTTTTCATGCGGGCGTTCAAGCTGGCGACGGGCAAAAGCCCACACAGCTACCTGATCGATCGGCGTCTGGCCAGAGCCCGCGCCTGTCTACGCGATTCAACCGCCAGCCTGTCGGAGATCGCCCTGGCCTGCGGCTTCAGCTCCCAGGCGCACCTGGCGACAGCCTTCAAACAGCGAATGGGTGTCAGTCCGGCGCAATTACGGCCGTCTTGCGGGCACTCTAGATCGACAGGATAAAGCGGCACTCGGCTTCAACGTCTTCTCCAGCCGGCGAAGGTCTATCGGGTGCAAAACCGCAGCGTTCGAGGACTTTTCTTGAACCCAAATTTTCCTCGTAGACGTACGCGATCAGGCGCTTGAGTGCCCAGCGCTCCTGAGCCTCCTGGATCAAGCGCTTCAGCGCCAGGGTTGCCAGGCCTTGTCCGCACAATTGCTGGTCAATTCGATAACCGACTTCGGCAGCACCCGACATTGAGTCAATGCCTTTCAGATTGGCACGCCCGACTATTTTTTGATTGGCATCTTCGATCACCAAAGGATGCCAGACGCCCATTTCGAAGTCAGATAAATAGCCATCGATATGTTCGGCGACGCCACTCAAGGAATAGAACGCCGGATCGCGCGCATCAATGTGAGATTCAAACCAGTCACGGTTGCGAATTTCGAATGCCAGCAGCGCTTCGGTATCGGTTCTTGTCAGCTGGCGAATGTTGAATGGTTGCATTAACCCGGCCTCCTTTGCTCAGGTCGAAAGCGGGCACTTTGATTGGCCGTATTGAGCACAATGCAAACCGCCCGACGTTCGAAGTAATTTATAGCGGCGTGTCAAAGCATACCGGTCAACTTGGCGAGTACGGCAACAACATAGCCACCAATAATCGAGAGACCGAGTATGCCCCAAGGACGAGTCCACCACTCCCCGTCCGGATTAGGTGGCATTGGCTGCTGGAAAACATTGAGTTGGTCGACTCTGCCCACTGAAACCTGACTGGCCCCGGTTGCACCACCCGACATCATGGAATGGTGCCATTGCATTTCCTCGACACGCTCGATTTGCCGCTGAATACGCGTGCCGAGTCGCCGGCCGGCCAACATTAATTGCTTGCCTACGATCATGACGCCGATCAAGCCCAGGAACAGCAGATTGCCGTCAGTGAACGGGTCCGCCTGGTTCAGGGTAGGTACGTTGCGCCAGACGAACCCTATATAAGGTTCGGTGATTTGGTAGATGGCATAAATCAGGTTCTGGATCGTTACGCCTAGCTGCGCCAGAAAAACCGAATGGCTCATAATTTCTGCGTTGCGATAGAGCGCCATTAGCAAACTGACAAAGTAAAAGAGTGCGCCACCGAATATCAGTATGCCGCCGACGCCCCGCTGAATACGGGATCGCCTTACTGCCTGCTGTATGTTCATCCTTGTTCCTTTTCCTTGTTAATGCCTTGGGGGGTGAAGCAGATGCTGTGCGTTTCCGGATAGAGACTTCGCGGAGAAACACCGCCAGAGAGACTATCAGAGCAAAATAAACGTGTCCGTTGACGTTGCTCAACAGCACGAAAAGCGTCTGTTGAAACACGCCCCGGTTTACTTCCTGAAAGCTACACAACCTTGCGCCGTTGCCTACGCATACGCCAGAATCCGCCGGCTTGTGCGTCCGGAGGTCGCCCGGTAACTTGATTCGCGTCACTGCCCATCAGTGATCGGGTTTAGTCGCCCGGCTAAGGTAAAGCGGTCGGACAAGTACCGTCAGTCAGGTATTCGCCTGCACTTTCTGGTAGCTGTGCGCATGGCGTCCTCGGACGCGCCGGTTTTGCTTCTCCTTTCCGGTCGACTAACTTGCGCACAGCTGCCACCCTTTCGTTTAGTCGCGAGACGGTTGCGGCCCTTATTCAAAGGGAAGCATTCATGTTCAAAGTCACGCCCAACCCGCCGGACACCGATCCGGTCTCGCCGTACGAATCCGATTCAAACAAACTCAACCAGGCCGCCGAACGAGCGCTCGATTTTCACTTTGCGTCGATCGCCGACATCAAAGCCACACCGCGCAGCCCGAGCACCTTGTTCATGGTCGATCCAGCGGTCACTACCGAAACCCTTGTGGTTTATCTGGTCGAAACCCTGGCTTCGGTCGACGTTATGGTGCATGACCTGGTGGATCAATTGGACGGCGGTTCACGCCACGCGTTGCTAGGCATTTCCAACAGCATCATGCTCGCCGAAATCACTGCGAACCGCGTGCTGGATCAGATCGATCCGCCGGCGTAGTCGCCCGGCCCGGTCCTGCATCCCCCCTTTTTGTTGCTCATCCGTCGCCGGGCCCAGCTGCACAGGCCAACGGGGTGATGCGGCATTCCGACAAGTCCCCTCACCACAGGGCTGCGCCAGCTGCTACAAACTCCAGCGTTATCACCTCCTCCGCGCAAAAAAATCAAAACCCCCATGTGTTTCCTTCCTGACTCCCTGCGTCGCAGTTCTTCACCGCCCGTTCCTGCACGTCTGGAGTTTCGCTCAATGCCATCGCCCAAATCCTTGCCCGTTGCGCTACTCGGCCTGGCCCTCTCTGGCCCGGTCGTGGCTGAGACTCAAGGCCTGGAACTCGGTCAGGTGCTGATTCAAGCCGAAGGCCTGAGCGGCGAAGACCAGCCAATCGAAGATGCCAAAGCGCGGCTGGCCGAGGTGCCCGGCGGCACCAACGTGATCGACATGCGCCGCCCGCTGCAGGGCCGCGTCGCCAGCAATCAGGATGTGCTGGCCTATCAACCTGGGGTGTATGCCCAGTCGGCCGGTAACGAAGGGGTGAAGATTTCGATTCGCGGATCGGGCATCAACCGGGCGCCGGGCGCGCATGCTTCGGGTTTGTACACGATGCTCGATGGTTTACCGCTGACCGGCCCGGGCGGCACGCCCTATGAATTGCTGGAACCGTTGTGGCTCGACCACGTGGAAGTGCTGCGCGGCGCCAACGGTTTCGACCGCGGCGCCCTCGCCCTCGGCGGCGCCATCGATTACGTCAGCCACACTGGCTACGACGCCCCGCTGTTGCAGGTGCGCTACGCAATAGGTAGCCACGGTTATCAGCAGCGTCAAATCAGCTCCGGGCAGGTATTGGGCGCCTTTGATTATTACCTGTCTGCGACAGACGCGAACGCCGACGGTTACCAGGATCACACCGCCAGCGACAGCCAGGGCCTGATCGCCAACGTCGGTTACCGCTTCAACCCGAATCTGGAAACGCGCTTCTACTTTCGTTATCGCCAGACGGACAACGACCTCGCCGGGCGGGTGACCAAGCATTCCCTGGAGCACTCTCCGCGTGCGGCCAACCCCGCCTACGTGGCGCGCGACGACAGCCGCAAGCAGCCGGGCAGCACCTTCATCGGCAACAAAACCACCTACTACATCGATGATGATTCGAGCATCCAGACCGGCCTGGTCTATCACGACTACCCGATGGATTTGCGCGAGGGCCCGAACCGTTTGAAAGTGGCGTACACCGACATCAGCGGCACCTTCGATTACAAGCGCCGCGATACCCTCTGGGGC
>JALYPE010000531.1 GCA_030856525.1 Pseudomonadota bacterium
GCCATGCGCGGCGTAATCTGTCCGTGCTGTTGCACCGAACGCGCGTACACCCGATCGCCCAGCTCCATGGCCAGCGCAAACACATCGACATCAGTCGGCAGCTTCGGCAGTTCGAAATGATGATCGAACAGCTTGTGCATCAAGTCACCCAGCTCGATGTCGTGCTGACGGTCGGCCTGGGTCACCTCGGTCAGGCCATGCTGGGCGAGGATCAACTGGCGGGCGGCGGCGTCTTCGTCGTAGATCGCCAGCATGCGCTGTTCGACCAGGCGCGACAGGTCGTGCCAGTTGCGCAAGGCATCGTGGTCGATGGGCGCTTGCAGGCAGGCGCGGAAAGCGGCGTGGACGTCGGCGGTTAGCGCTTCGAGCAGGGCCGGAACGCTGGCGAAGAAGTGGTAGACGGAGGAGGGCGGAATCTCCGCGCGCTCGGCGACGCTGTAGATCGACAGGCTGGCCACGCCCTCGGTCGCCAGCAGCGTGCGCGCGGCGTCGAGTATCGAATCGATCCGTGCCTGACTGCGGGCGCGGGGTTTGCGAACGGTGGCGATGCGCGTCATTGGAGTCTCCTGCGGGGCAGCCGGCATTGTACGCAGATCGCAAGGACGACGATTACCCCTGTGGCGAGGGGATTTATCTGTGGTGAGGGGATTTATCTGTGATGAAGGGTTTACCTGTGGTGAGGGGGTTCACCCCCGTTGGGCTGCGCAGCAGCCCCCAAAGCCAGCCAGTGCGGTATGCCTGGCAGAACTGTATTGGCCATTAAAGGGAGCGCTGCGCACTCCAGCGGGGTGGTGCGGCATTCCGATAAACCCCCTCGCCACAGAGAATGAGTGCTGACCATAGTTAGAGGGGTTAATGCCAGCCAAAAAAAAACGCCGCAGGCGGTGAGGCCAACGGCGTTCTTTTTTACCGCACCCGCTTACACGGTATGCAGGTACCAGTTGTACTCAAGGTCGGAGATGGAGTGTTCGAACTCCTCCAGCTCACTTTCCTTGCAGGCCACAAAGATATCGATGTATTTCGGATCGATGTATTTGGCCATGACTTCGCTGTCGTCCAGCTCGCGCAATGCATCACGCAGATTGTTCGGCAGGCTTTGCTCGTTCTGCTCGTAGCTGTTGCCTTCCACCGGTGCGCCCGGCTCGATCTTGTTGGTCAGGCCGTGGTGCACGCCTGCCAGAACCGAAGCCATCAGCAGATACGGGTTGGCGTCAGCGCCGGCCACGCGGTGCTCGATACGCACAGCGTCCGAGGAACCGGTCGGCACGCGGATCGCCACAGTGCGGTTATCCAGGCCCCAGCACGGCGAGTTCGGCACGTAGAACTGTGCGCCGAAGCGACGGTAGGAGTTGACGTTCGGGCAGAGGAAAGCCATCTGCGCGGGCAGGGTCTCGAGCACACCGCCGATCGCGTGACGCAGCGCGGCGTTCTGCTCGGGATCCTCGCTGGCAAAAATATTTTTGCCTTCTTTATCAAGAATCGAAATGTGTACGTGCAGACCATTGCCGGCCTGGCCCGGGTACGGCTTGGCCATGAAAGTGGTATCCATTTCATGGTCGTAGGCAATGTTCTTGATCAGACGCTTGAGCAGTACCGCGTAGTCGCACGCCTTGATCGGGTCGGCGACGTGGTGCAGGTTCACTTCGAACTGCGCCGGAGCACTTTCCTTGACGATGGCGTCGGCAGGGATGCCTTGCTCTTTTGCCCCTTCCAGGATGTCCTGGAGGCAGTCGACGTACTCGTCGAGGTCGTCGATCAGGTAGACCTGTGTCGAGTGCGGGCGTTTTCCGGATACCGGCGAGCGTGGCGGCTGCGGACGACCGTTCACGTTCTCCTGGTCGATCAGGTAAAACTCCAGCTCGAACGCGGCGCAAATGGTCAAGCCCATCTCGTCGAACTTGCGAACGACATTGGCCAGTACTTCCCGCGGGTCGGCGAAGAACGGCTGGCCTTCGAGTTCGTGCATGGTCATCAACAGTTGCGCGGTAGGGCGCTTCTGCCAAGGCTCATTGCAGAGGGTGTCCGGGATTGGATAGCAGATTCGGTCAGCATCGCCGATGTCCAGGCCCAGGCCGGTGCTTTCCACCGTCGAGCCATTGATATCCAGAGCAAATAGGGAGGCCGGCAGGTTGATGCCTTTCTCGTAAACCTTGTGGAGACTGGTGCGTTCGATGCGCTTGCCGCGCACCACACCATTCATATCCGCAATCAGAAGGTCAACGTACAGAACCTCAGGATGTTCCTTAAGGAACGCGTTCGCTTCGTTAAGCTGAACGGCACGCGGGGGTACCGACATGATGCAACACCTTTGTTGTTAAAAATATCAATCATTGATCTCTTCGGGTTTCAGTCAACCCGAACGGCATGCCGAAGTCAAGCGAGGCCGTTTCTGCCCTAAAAAAGCGCTCACAAGGCTTTTTTGAGGCACTTTGGGGCGTTTTTGTGCCCACGAGCGCTTTGCCGGCCGCGGGCTTGAGCGGGCCGTGTTGTATTTTTTACGGGGGTGTTGTGTAAAAAAATGAACAAGGCTAAGCTCCGATTCAAACCCATAACAGCAATAATACCGGGGTGCTTCATGTCTCGCCTGCCGTTAATCGGCGTCACCACCTGCCCGCTGCAGGCCTTTCTGCCGGCAGCGTCCGATATTCTGGACGGGCTCTATGGCAGTCTGTTGACCGGCACTTCTTTCAATATAGAACTCTTTCTTGAGTGCGGCTCGGCCAATGCGTCGTGTGCCGCTCATGATTCTGCACGCGCAAAGCCTACAATGCCTGCCCACGCCACTGTCGAGGCGGGTATTCGTGCGTGGCAACGACAGTGGCAATCTGGACCATGCGACGCCCACGCGTCAAACAACGCCTGACTTCCAAGAGTCAGGAAACTCAGCCTAAGAGGCATTTATGAGTAACAACCTCGACCAGCTCACCGATTGGTTGAAAGACCACAAGATCACAGAAGTCGAATGCATGATTGGCGACCTCACGGGGATCACCCGGGGCAAGATCTCGCCGACCAACAAGTTCATTGCCGAAAAAGGCATGCGCCTGCCCGAGAGCGTTCTGTTGCAGACCGTGACCGGCGACTATGTCGAAGACGACATCTATTACGAATTGCTCGACCCGGCCGACATCGACATGATCTGCCGTCCCGACCAGAATGCGGTGTTCCTGGTGCCCTGGGCCATCGAGCCCACCGCCCAGGTGATCCACGACACCTACGACAAGCAAGGCAACCCGATCGAGCTGTCGCCGCGCAACGTGCTCAAGAAAGTCCTCAAGCTCTACGCCGACAAAGGCTGGCAGCCCATCGTGGCGCCGGAGATGGAGTTCTACCTGACCAAGCGCTGCGAGGACCCGGTCTTCCCGCTGCAGCCGCCCATCGGCCGCTCCGGGCGCCCGGAAACCGGTCGCCAGTCGTTTTCCATCGAGGCGGCCAACGAGTTCGACCCGCTGTTCGAGGACGTCTACGAT
>JALYPE010000568.1 GCA_030856525.1 Pseudomonadota bacterium
TGCTTCACCCGCCCGTGTGGATAAGCCGTTTGCACGCTTTTGAGCAACTCATCGGCGGGGACGTTGTGATGCCCGGCCGGGACGTTCAGCAGGCTGCCGTACATCAGCGGATCGAGTTGCGGTTTGAACAGGTAAAGGGTACCGGTCAGTGCCAGCATCACCATGAAAGGCGCAACAAAAAGACCGGCGTAAAAATGCCAGCGCCAAGCCAGGTTATAAAAATTCACTTTGGGCTGTTTCATCGGTTGTGCTCCGCTTGGCGAATCATGTGTCTGTGAAAGATCGCAGCCTCGTTTCACTCCACAGCTGCTACGGGAGGACGCGTGAGCCTGCGATCTTTGACTTTTGTTGTTAGAAACTCATATCGACCTGGGCCCCGCTCAAGCGTGGGTCAGCAGAAAACCTGGACATGACAATTTCCATCGAACAGTCGTAAACGACACGGTCGGCGACGGACACGCCCCTTGAGCTGCGGGCTGTCTGGTGAACCGTGTGAGATCGGGTGGGTGTTTACGCGAGGACGGGCGGAGCGCGGGTGCGGGCGCCGGGGAAGAAGGTTTGCCGGGCATAGCCCAGGCGGGTGGCCGGTGCAGTGAACGTCGTGACGGGCGCTGCGCGGTCGGTGAAGTAGGAAGGGCTGCCGGTGAGGGCCGGGCAATTGAACAGCAGGCTGCAATATCCGCACTTTTCCCACAATGCGTGGTGATCAGTTTTGGGCGCGCATTCTTCGGCATCCGCTTGCGCGTGGTGGTCGCCATGCTCCATCGCCGGCATGTCCATGGACACGCTCATGGCGACGTTCGTCGGCGCGGACGCACGCTGATCCATCGGCATCGACTGGGAGATCAGCGGACCGATGAAAATCATCAACATGGCGAACAGGCTGATCCAGCTGCCGCGAGTCAGCCTGACTGACGGAGGACGTTGCATGGATGACCTTACGCTAGGCGGGCGCATGGGTTTGGGCTCTGCCGCTTACTGCGCGTGAGCGTGCGATTGCACGGTGGCGGGTGGCATTTTCTGCACCGCTACCTCGACCGTCACGTTGCCGGACTTTTCGAAATGCAAGGTCAGCGGGAAGCGCTTGCCATCGCTCAACAGGCTGCGATCCTTCAGCTCCAGCAGCATCACGTGATACGCCATCGGGGCGAACGTGACATTGCCGCCCGGCGGTATCTCCACGCCCGACACCTGCTGCATTTTCATCAGGTCGTCCTGCTTGACGTGCTCGTGCAGTTGCGCGAGGCCCGCGATCGGCGAGTCGACGCTGAGCAATCGATCAGCCGATGTGCCGCTGTTGTGGATGACGAAATAGGCGGCGACGGTCGGCGCGTTGGGCGGCAGTTCTTGCGACCAGGGCTGCGTAATGTGCAGTTCTCCAGCCTGCCAGGACTGAGCATTGGCAAAGCAGGCAGGCAACAGTAGCGCGGCGACGACGATGAGTTTGTTCAACATGGCAGTTCTCCGGAACGATTCAAAACGCAGTTCGATTGCGATGAGGAATCACACCAGAGGCGAGGCGCGGGGATTGAGGCTTGGCCATTGTTGACGCGGTGTCGGCGTATCGAGCACCGCAACCGGCAGACTTCGCACGGCGTTGAAGGCTGCAAAATACAGCGGCGGCACAGGCGCGGGCAAAGCGCTCAACTGGCCTGGGCCGGAGCAGCACCCGCAATGCTGCATGTTGGAATGATCGTCGTTCGGCGGCGCCTTCTGCTCGATATCGCCTACGGAAATGGCAACCATCTTCGTCCCGCCGGACGAACAGAAACTGCCCCACAACAGCTGCTCGGCGGGTGATTTCGCCGTCTGTGCCATCGCTCCGGTCATCGGCATGGCGAGCATGTTGAACAGCACTGCGAAGCAGGCGATCCAGGCAATTGCGAGCCGTTGTCGGGACATGGGACAGATCCGGTCAGAGTGAGCGATCAGGCGCGGCTATTTAGCCTGATCAATGCCGATAAGTAAAAAGACCGCCTGCGGTGTGGTGTCGCAGACTAGTCAGACAGCCGAAGCTCGCAAGCGCAGACCCAAGGCCTTCATAGCTTTCATGATAGTCGCGAATTCCGGGTTGCCAGCGTCCATGACATGCCGCAAGTCCGTGCGTCTAAAGAAAGTGGGCGAGCTTCAACGCGCCCATCAGGTCTGCCACCGATCCAAACTCGCACTGAACCTGGGCCAGCACCGGCCGCCTCAACACAATAACCGGCACGCCGCGCTCCCTTGCCACTTCAAGTTTCGGCTCGGTGGCAGTGCTGCCGCTGTTCTTGCTGATCAGTACATCGATCTGCCGCCGTTCAAACAGCTCGCGCTCGTTGCCGATCAGAAATGGCCCGCGTGCGCCGATCACTTCGCAGCGCTCGTTGCCGGGGTACACGTCGAGTGCGCGCAGGGTCCAGAATTGCTCTGGCGGAATTTCGTGCAGGCGTTGCAAGGGCTCTCGGCCGAGGGTGAACAGCGGGCGGCGGAAGGGTCGCAGTGCCTCGATCAATTCGTCCCAGTCGCTTACTTCGTGCCAGTCATCGCCGCGTTGCGGCTGCCAGGCCGGACGGCGCAGCGCCCAGCAGGTTATGCCGGTCAGGTTCGCAGCAGTGGCAGCGTTCTGGCTGATTTGGGCGGCGTAAGGGTGAGTGGCGTCCAGCAGCAGGTCGACGCCTTCGTCGCGGATAAACTGCGCCAAACCCTCAGCACCGCCATAACCACCGACGCGCACCTGACACGTCAGGTCGGTGGGTACCCGCCCGACGCCGGCCAGGCTGTAGATATGTTTTGGCCCCAGCGTGCGGGCGATGGCCAACGCTTCGGTGACGCCGCCGAGCAGTAAAATGCGCTTCACTGAAAACCTCCCGCGTGGCCAACGATTCCGCCCTGGCGGTCAATGGCAAACACTTCTACCTGAACCTGCGCCGGCACCACACTGCGAGTAAATGCCAATGCATGAGCACACACCGCATCACCCAGTGCAATGC
>JALYPE010000577.1 GCA_030856525.1 Pseudomonadota bacterium
GCTCATCCCGATCTTCATTTTACTGTTCTACCTGCCGTACCAATGGAGTTACATGGCGTCCGCTTCGGTGTTCGCATTTGCCGCAGCGACGGACTGGCTGGACGGGTATCTGGCCCGGCGTCTGGAACAAAGCACACCGTTCGGGGCTTTCCTCGATCCGGTTGCCGACAAGCTGATGGTGGCGGTCGCGCTGGTGTTGCTGGTGCAGGAGCACGGTAATCTGTGGCTGACACTGCCGGCGGCCGTAATCATCGGGCGCGAAATTGTCGTATCGGCGCTGCGTGAATGGATGGCCGAACTGGGCGCACGTGCGCACGTTGCGGTATCGAACCTGGGCAAATGGAAAACCGCCGCGCAGATGTTGGCGCTGGTGATCCTTCTGGCCAATCCGTCGAGCTTCACGTTCTGGGTTCTGTTGGGCTACGCCTTGCTGCTGATCTCGGCCGGTTTGACCCTGTGGTCCATGGTTCAATACCTGCGTGCCGCCTGGCCGCATCTGAAGACCGAGGTCGAAAAGAAATAAAACATTTTTGAATCAAAGGGTTGACGGGGCATTCGGTTTCTATAGAATGCGCCTCACCAAGACGCGGGAATAGCTCAGTTGGTAGAGCACGACCTTGCCAAGGTCGGGGTCGCGAGTTCGAGTCTCGTTTCCCGCTCCAGGATTCAGAAAAAAGCCACTCAAATGAGTGGCTTTTTTTCGTCTGGAGTTTCCCGATGTCAGTGGTTGTGTTGGGTGGAGGTCGCTGCTTTCTGTAGGCCTGGCCCTGAAATCGGGCTAAGCCTATTGGCAACTACAGATACGCGTGGAAGTGGAATCAGCCCTCGATAAAAACCTTCAAAGGTGGTTCGTGCATCAGGAAGTTCTGGTGCGAGATGTTCCAGGCGTAGGCGCCCGCGAGAGTGAATACCAGCAGGTCACCAATCGCTAACTGCGCCACCGGCTGTTGCCTGGCGAGGACGTCCTTGGGCGTACACAACTGACCCACCAGCGTGACGAGCTGGTCGCTGATTTGCGCCGGCTGCGAGCCTCGCAGTACCGTGAATGGATGGTCGTGGCCCTGAGCCGCGGGCGTGCGAAAGTGATGAGTACCGCCGCGTCCGATGGCAAAAAACTCGCCGTGGCTGCTTTTGATGTCCAGCACCTGCATGACGTAATAGCCGCAGGCAGCGCTGATGAAGCGGCCGATCTCGAAACGTATGCGGGTCGCGCCCATGTCATACTCATCGATCAACCCCTTCAGACCCTGACAGAACGACGGCCAGTCGAACGACTTTGCCGCATCCTGATAGTTGATGCCCATCCCTCCGCCAACATTCAGCAGCGGCAGTTGCAGGTCGTGGTCGGCGCAGAGCTGGCGGAAGGTCAAAAAGTAGCTGCGAATCAACTCAAGGTGCGCGCCGACATCCAGCTGGTGCGACAGCATATGAAAATGCAGCCCCTTGAGCTCCAGCGACGGCTCTTCGCGCAGCAATTGCAGGGCGCTTGCCAGACCTTCTTCATCCAGGCCGAACGGCGTGGGTTTGCCGCCCATGACCAATCGACTCTGCGGTGCCTGAGCCAGCTTCAGATTCAGGCGCAGCATCACTGGAGCCCGCACCCCGCGTTCGCGGGCGATGTGTGCCAGGCTTCGCAGTTCGGTCACGCTCTCCACGTGAAACGCCGAAATCCGGTACTGCATGGCGATGTCCAGTTCGCGATCGAGCTTGCCGGGGCCACCAAAAATCAGTGGCTGGTCGGGGCACTGCTCATGGAGCCACGTCAGTTCGCCGCCAGAGGCCGCTTCGAAACCATCCACCCACGGCGCGAGGGTTTTCAGCACCATGGCTTCCGGATTGGCCTTGGCGGCGTAAAACAATTCGCAGTTTTCCGGCAGCACCTGACGCATTGCCTTTACATGCCGTTCAAGTGCAGGCAGGTCGTAGACGTACGCGCACAATGGCGCGTCGTGTTCAGCCTTGAGCTGCTCGATGCGGCGGGTGACGGAGGCAGGAAGATTCATGCGCGTTTCCTCTTTTCAATGATCGCCAGCGGACTGGGCAGTGAGGTGTAACCGGCCTCGCGGTCGGCGCGCATCATCAGGCGCGTCATGAAGTTTTCTTTGCTCGGGAAGGGCGCGCCGGCGCACAACTCCCGCAGTTCTGTCGGATGGCCGAGCAGCGCGGATTGCGCGTGCAGCAGGTCGCCGATTCGCGCCCACAGCTGTTGTTCCAGCACGTCGCTGCCGTTGGCCAGGTGGAAAATCGCTTCGCCGAGGTTGTTTACCAGTGCGCAGTAACCGACTCGTTGCCAGGCCTTTTGCGCGCTGTAGTACACCGAGCTGCGGGTACGTTCATCCAGCGCACTCAGACGTTCGGCGGGCCAGATTTCAGGGACCAGCTTGGTGCCTTCCAGATCCCGAATCCAGATTTGGACAGGCAGTCCGTCTTCACCGAAACCAATCACCGTATTCTGCAGATGCGGCTCCAGCACTACGCCCTGGCGGAACAAGCAATACAGCACACCTGCGAGCATCTGGCTGGCGTAGGCATTCAGCCAGTTCAGCGTGGCTTGCTCAATGGTCAGACCCACCTTGTTGGCGTAGCGCTGCACCTGTTCGCGGCACACGCTGCGACCTTGGTTATCCCAAGTGAACAACGCCATTGCCACTTGCGGCTGGTACCGCTCGCAGTCGGCGACGGAAATGTTTTCCCGGTAAACGATACCGAAGCATTCGGTGACTTCGCGAGACTCTTCAAGCGTACCCATGGCGCTGAGGTCCAGGCTGGTAGCACTGGGCTCGGGCATTAACATGAAGCCCGGTTGTTGTGTCGCCAACTCGCTCATGATCGGGCCGAGCAGGCGCGTAAGGGCGACGGCGCTGTCCAGTTCATACCAGGCATTCTTGCGCACGCAGTTGGTCAGACGCACATGCATCGAGAATTTCATGAAATAGGCCATCTGCGGATGGTAGAGCGTGCGCACCGACGACGTCGGGTACATGGCCTGACCCAAGGGGCCGAGGTATTCGATCAAACCCTTCTGTTGCGCACGCTTTACCAGCGGATCGGCCAGCACACGGGCGACTTCCCAGGGGTGGCAGGGGTAGGCGTCTTCGCGTCCCGACAGTTGGCGCAAAGTACTGCGCGGATCTTCGCCCTGATGACGAATCAGCGTGGGCTCGACCTTGAACCAGTGCAGCTGAAAGTGCGCACCGACTTCCGGCGAGCACGCCAGCAGATCGTCATGGGAGATGCCTTCGCGACTTTTCGGTGTCGGATGCAGGGCGTGTCCCCACAGCTGATGCTGCTCGGAGACCAGCAGGCTGTTGGCCGCGTCGTTGGCCGGGCGTGAATGACGCAGAAAGGTGCGGGTGACCTGCAGACTGTTGGCGACCTGTTGCAGCATCTCGCCGACGCGGTCGGCGTCACTTAACGGGGTACAGAGCAGACGCGCCAGTTCGAGGGCTTTCAACGGGCGCCAGCTCTGGTTGTGGCCTTTGAAATAGGGCGCGCTGGTGTAATGGCAGCGACCCAGAAGGCTGGCGCGATCAATACGTATAACCAACCGGCCAGCAGGCAGGCGAATGCTGATGCGACGGCCGTTGACCTGGCGCAGGCTCATAGGCAGATCCTGCGCCTGATAGTTCAGGTTTGCTTCGTTACGGGGTAATGCGTATTCGCGCAAGTAGCAATTGAGCAGGCACTCGATGGCATGTCGCTGGGCTTCGCCATCGAGGGCATGATCATGCAGGGAGACGGTGTTCACCGGTGCGGTATTGAGTGCGAGTGTCATGCCGGAATCTCCCGGGAGGTCATCAATAGAGGGCGCGCGAGCACCATGGCTGCCACGGCCGCCAGGCACGCAACAAGAAAGGGTGAGGCAATGCCTAAGGTCTGACTGACCAGTGCGGCGGCGACACCCGCAGCAGTACCGGCCCATTTGCCACTGGAGTCGAACCAGCCGAACAATCGACCGGCGCTGCCTGTTCGGCTGCGCTGGCTAAGGCAGCGGTGCAGCCCGACAAAACTGAGCAGCATGCCGGCCCCGCTGATCAGACGCAGAATGAACAGCGGCTCGGCCTGCACGCTCCAGAATTGCAGCGCGTTACTGATTGCGAGCAACGCCAGCCCCGGCAGCAGCAGATTGCCTTGATGTTTCTGAACCCACGGCAGGGCCAGCAGGTAAACCAGATGCGGCAGGCTGTAGAGCATGCCGATCAAGGCATCGCTGCCAATCCCCAGTTGCTCGCCGAAAGGCATGAAGTATGGAAAGGTGACGACCATCGCGAAGCTGAACAGAAACTGCACGGCCAGTAGCCGTGGCATGTCTTCCGGCAGTTCGCCCAATGGCTGTGCCTTTTTGCTGTCCAGGGCATGTTTGGGTGCGTCCTTGGGCAGCGGCAGGATGAGTGCGAAGGCCAGCAGCGGTAACCAGGCC
>JALYPE010000605.1 GCA_030856525.1 Pseudomonadota bacterium
GGTCGTGACAACATTCATGTGATTCTCCAGCAATAGACGTCAATGGCCGACATTCTTGCGCAAGGCGGCGGCCTAAGCGAGTGCCGATATTCAGGCGAATCTGGTTGGCGTGGCTAGCGTCTAAAAACTCGCCCGTTGGCTTGAGGAAGGTAATCCGAGATTCACGTAGGAAAGTTCGGACGGTGCGCAGCCGACCGTGTGCTGCGCGCCTGGGCTTGTCCGCAACCGGTATAAGGTACTTGCGCATCGTTCATAGCAGTGGCGATATAGGCGCCTAACAAAATTCAGGGGTCGTTGTATGCCGCTCGCCACGTTGATTCATCGCGCCAGTTTGCCCGGCCCTCAAGTCTCGGAGGATCAGGCTTGCGCGCTGCTTTTCGAGCATTACGGGTTGCGCGGAAGGTTGCAGGCCCTTGGCAGTCAGCAGGATCTCAACTTCCGGGTCGACAGTGAGCAAGGCCGGTTCGTCCTGAAAATCTGCCGGGGTGAATATTCGGCACTGGAGCTGCAGGCCCAGCATGCGGGGCTCAAGCATCTGGCAGAGCACTCCGGCGTGCCGGTACCCAAGGTGATCCCCGGCAAAACCGGTGAGGATTTGCTGTCGCTGGTGGTCGCAGGCCAAGCCTTGCACGTTCGCCTGCTCGAGTACATCGAGGGTCAGTCACTGACGCAGCTTGATCATCTGCCTGCTCCGGTGGTGGCCGGGTTTGGACGGCTCTGTGGCGAGATGGATCTGGCGCTGGCCGGTTTCGATCACACCGGACTGGAACGCACCCTTCAATGGGACGCTCGTCATGCCAACGCGTTGATCGCTCACTTGCTGCCGGTGATTACTGATGACGTGCAGCGCGCGCAGATCGCCCACGTGGCAGAAGAGGCCAAGCGACACCTGCAACCTTTGATCGACAGGTTGCCGGTGCAGGCCATTCACATGGATATCACTGATGACAATGTGGTTTGGCAGCGAGATCCGCAACGGCATTGGCAACTGCAAGGTGTCATCGATTTTGGCGATCTGATCCGCACCTGGCGTATTACCGATTTGTCGGTGACTTGCGCGGCACTGCTGCATCACGCTGCGGGAGATCCTTTTTATATCCTGCCGGCCGTTAAGGCGTATCACTCGGTCAATCCACTGAAACATGAAGAGTTGCTCGCGTTGTGGCCGTTGATCATCGCCCGTGCGGCGGTGCTGGTACTCAGTGGCGAACAGCAAGTCTGCATTGATCCGGGAAACGACTACAGCCGTGACAATTTGATTCACGAGTGGGAAATCTTCCGCGTTGCCACATCGGTACCGCTTGAGCTGATGGAGGCGGCTATCCTGAGTACGGTCGGTCAGAGCCAGTCGAGCATCGCTATCGAAGGTTTCGCTCCGATGCTGCCAAGCCTGGTGGGTCGTGAATTTGCGCTGATTGATCTTGGTGTCCTCAGCGCGCATTTTGAGGCGGGTAACTGGGAAGAGCCGGAGATTGACCAGCGTCTGTTGAGCGAAGCCGCGGCAACACATGGCTTGGCGGCGAGTCGTTATGGTCAATACCGGTTGTCGCGTACTCGCCCGGACAGTGCTGCGGAACCGGACAGCTTTCCATTGCATGTCGAATTGCGGGTACCCCTCGGCACCGAAGTCGCCTCGCCGTTTGCCGGTGAGCTTCATCAGCCGGCGCCAGGTGTGCTGCAACTGGATGGCCCGCAGCTGAGCGTGCGAATCTCGGGCGTGACAGCGTCGCTGTACGCGAGCGCAGCATTGGCCTCGGGCCAGGTGTTGGGCACCGTCAGCGGACCTTTGACCGTGCAGCTGTGCCGCAGCCATGTGCTGGATGCGCCGCTATTCTGCACCCCATCGCGCGTGGCGGCGTGGCAAGCGCTGTGCCCATCGCCTGCGATGCTGCTGGGGCTGGCCTGCGACGCCGAGCCAGAACTTGATTC
The DNA here is from genome assembly GCA_030856525.1 of Pseudomonadota bacterium. Classification (GTDB taxonomy): domain Bacteria; phylum Pseudomonadota; class Gammaproteobacteria; order Pseudomonadales; family Pseudomonadaceae; genus Aquipseudomonas. The sequence continues at coordinate 1,930 of JALYPE010000605.1, forward strand.
ACAAACGTTGCTGGCACGTCGCGATGCCAGTTTTGCGCGTACCCAGAAGCATTATTACGTCGATCCCCCGCGCATCGAACGCGGCTGGCGCAATCACCTGATCGATATGCAGGGCCGTTCTTACCTCGACATGCTCAACAATGTAGCGGTGCTCGGTCATGGCCATCCGCGCATGGCCGCCGTGGCCAGCCGTCAGTGGTCGCTGCTCAACACCAATTCGCGATTCAACTATGCAGCGGTCGCGGAATTTTCCGAGCGCTTGTTGAAGTTGTCACCGGACTCCATGGACCGAGTGTTCCTGGTCAACAGTGGGAGTGAGGCCAATGACCTGGCCATCCGCCTGGCATGGGCTTACAGCGGCGGGCGCGACATGGTCAGTGTGCTGGAGGCCTATCACGGCTGGACCGTGGGTGCGGATGCGGTTTCGACCTCGATTGCCGACAATCCCAAGGCTTTGAGCAGCCGCCCCGACTGGGTGCATCCGGTTCCCGCGCCGAACACCTATCGCGGGGAGTTTCGAGGCGCCAACTGCGCAGCGGACTATGTGCGCAGCGTCGAATACAGCCTGGCGAAAATCGCCTCGCAAGGACGGCGGCTCGCCGGGTTCATCTGCGAGCCGGTCTACGGCAATGCTGGCGGTATCTCGCTGCCGCCGGGCTATTTGAAGCAGGCTTACGTCCTGGTTCGTGCACACGGTGGCGTGTGCATTGCCGACGAAGTGCAGGTTGGCTATGGCCGCATGGGCAATTTCTTCTGGGGATTTGAAGAGCAGGGCGTTGTGCCCGACATCATCACCATGGCCAAGGGCATGGGCAACGGCCAACCGTTGGGTGCGGTGATCACTCGCCGGGAAATCGCCGAAGCGCTGGAGGCCGAGGGGTATTTTTTCTCTTCGGCAGGGGGCAGCCCGGTCAGTTGTCAGATCGGCATGGCGGTGCTCGATGTCATGGAGGAGGAGAAACTTTGGGAAAACGCCCAAGTGCTCGGCGGTTATTTCAAAGAGCGTCTTGAAGCGCTTATCGATATTCATCCGCTGGTGGGCGCAGTGCATGGCTCTGGTTTCTATCTGGGCGTCGAGTTGGTC
>JALYPE010000615.1 GCA_030856525.1 Pseudomonadota bacterium
GTGCCAGGCTTCGCTGCCGTCCTTGTCGGCGGTGCCGGCCCAGAGATCGACCACCGTTTCCCCACCGACCTGAATGCACAGCGCTGCGCCGCGTTCCTGGGGATCGTCAAACAACGCCGCAAAAGCCTCACGTACCGCTTCGAACTTTAGCTCGTAATGACCCTGAATCTGCACCCGTAACTCCCTCGGTTGAACGCTCTACGCTGTGGCCCGCATTGTTCCAGCCATTGACGGTTTTGGGAACAGGGTCAGGCCGGGCGGTTGTTACCCATGTGATGGGTTCGAAAAATCAGTCAACTGGCACACGCCATCGCGAGCGGGCACGCTCCCACAATGGATCTCTGTATAAACGGATCTCATGTAGGAGCAAGCTCGCTCGCGAAAAACCGTATGCGGGTAGCAGGACTCAGCGGGCGCCGCCAGTCTGGCTGGCCTTCTCTGGTTCAGCCTTGGCTTTCTCTGCTGCTTTGACGAGTCCATCAACCGCCTGCAAGTTGCTTTTGCGCACAGTCTCGACGAACCCCTGGAACGGCAAATCGGTAATGCCCACCAGCCCGAAGTGACCATTCTCACCGTCCAGCAAACGACCGGTTACCGGTTGATCGAGGTATTGGAACCAGTGGGCGCCGACAATCGATGGCTCGCTGATGGCCTGCTTGAGGAAATTGGCGTAAGCAGCACCGCGATCTTCTTCCTTGGCCATTTGCGTCACGCCGCCCCAGAACGGGCCGCGATCAGCCGAGCCGAAGTTGAATTCCGTGATCAGCACAGGCTTGTCCAGACTCCGCAAGGTTGCAAAGTCATAGCCGTCCTGCGGCTGCAACGTGTACATGTTGAAACTCAGCACGTCGCAATATTGAGCACAGGAGTTGACGGCTTCAGGCGTACTTACGGCAAAACGGCCACCCAGCAAAAGCTGATTGGGCGCGTGCCATTTCAGCGAATCGGAGATGGTCTTGAAGTAAGTGTCGGCAAATACCTTCTGGAAGTATTTGAAGTCGGCCTCGATTTCCGGGTACTCCGCGCTTGGCAGTGGCGGCACGAAACCCGGATCTTCCATCAACTCCCAGGCCGCTAAATCGATGCCCCAGGCCTTGGAAAGACCAGCCTGGTTGCGATATTTGTCGCGCAGTTGCTTGAGGAACGCGCGCTTGGCCGGGACGTCGGTGGTCATTTTCAACGTACCGTAGGCCAAAGCGTAGCGAGCTTTCGGATCATCGCCGGGGCCGGCCCAGGCCAGTTCATTGTCGGCGTAATAACCGATCAGCCAAGGATCGTCACGATGGTCGCGGGCGGCGATGGCCACGGCGCGTTCAGTGGCCATTGCAAAACGCGGGTCAAACGGGTCAGGCATGCCGCCCCACCAGTCGGTGCCGGTGCTGATGCTGGCGTAATCGCCGACAATCGATAAAGGCAAGGTGTACGGCACCCTATCGAGGTTGTCGAACACGGGCGCGCTCCAGTTGCCTATGGTGTTGAAACCCCAAGCCTGAAGTCGGTCAAGTGTGTGGTGAGCCCACTTCTTCTCATCGACCACGGCTTTGCAGGTTTCCGAGGCCGTTTGCGCGGCCGCTGTCTCAACGGCTGCATCGGCCGCGTCAGTCTTCGCCGCTTCAGCGACACCGGCCTTCGCTTCTGACGGGGGGGCGACGGGTTGCTCAGTAGCTTTTTCGACTGTGGCTTCGACCGCATCCGCCTTGGCCGCTTCCGCGACCCCAGCCTTGGTATCGCTTCCCAGCGAGCAGGGATCGCCATACAAACGCTGCAAATTGGCGCCGTAAAAATCGTACCAGCGACCGCTGTTATAACCGCGCCCCTTGTCGGCGCCATTGCCGCCGCGGTTATCGCCTTCGCCGTAATGAGTGGCCAACGAGTCGTCGGGCTTAGGCAGGGATTCAAACATCCACTCGCGTCCGGCCACGTAGGTTTGATTGACGTTTGGCGACACGGTATTAACGCCAAGCGAGTAGAACGGATGCCCTTCCGGTGTCACCAGATACCAACGGCCGTCGCGTTTTTCGCTGCGAAAGAAACCGCTGGCCTTGAAGGCCGGGCCTTGAGTCCAGCCACCGTACTTGTCCAGGGAGCCCTTCTGACGTTCCGCCAGCCAGGTTTTCAGCTGTTGCTGTTCCTTGGCTGCGACGCTTTTCAACTGCTCGTCACTGCTGACCTTTTCCGGCCACTTGGTACGGGTAGATTGCCCATAAGCGTCGACGAGACCGCCATAAGCGGCCTGCGTGACCGCCTCGGCGTTTTGCACACCGAAACGTTCCAGCAAAATGCTTTGCGCCACTTTCGGCTGCTCCATCGACAGGGTCACCGACACCACCTGGCTGCGATCCAGTTCACCGGCACTGCTGGCCAGCAATACGCGCTGGCCGTCAAACGTCATCGGCATCGGCGGACCAGCCTTCATGCCCATGCCCAGCGGAGAGCTCGGCTGCAGCGGCACCAACAGGGTTTGCGCGGGGCCGGCCGGCAAGTCGACCCGACTGATCAGGGTCTTGCCGTCATTGCTCTGGATTTTCACGTACAGCGTCACGGCCCAATTCATAGCGCTCTGGATGCGCAAACTCATCACCCCGGACTGTGACCAGTCCCAGGCTCCGGTTTGCGGAGCCAGGCGCAAGGTCGGCTGGGCCACCGGATTGAAGGTCACCCGGCGCAATACTTCGCCTTCGGCTGTTTGCTCCGCGTTGGACTGCGGCAGGCTGGCGTCCTGAGTCGAGACCTGCACGACATCGGCGGGGCGCACAAAGTTGAACAGCGTTTGCTGACCGGCAGGGGCGGCCAGCACGGGAGCTGCGAACATCAGAGCGAAAACAGCGGGCAACGAACGGCGGATCATAAGAACGAAGTTCTCCCTAACGACCTTCAATGGGCCAGTGGAAATGCGATGACAGAAGGATAGACAACGCGGTGGGCGAAATGGCCCACCGCTGTATCAGGAAATTTCGCGACGAAATGGCGGTAATGCGTTGAGGATTGCCTTGCCGTAACGCTGAGTCACCAGACGGCGGTCGAGCAAGGTAATCGTGCCGCGATCTTCTTCGGTACGCAGCAAGCGACCACAGGCCTGGACCAGTTTCAGCGAGGCATCCGGCACCGAGATTTCCATAAAAGGATTGCCACCGCGCGCCTCGATCCACTCGGCCAGCGCCGCTTCGACCGGATCATCCGGGACCGAAAACGGAATCTTGGCGATGACCACGTGTTCGCAGTAGGCGCCGGGCAAGTCGACCCCTTCGGCAAAACTCGCCAGACCGAATAGCACGCTGGAATCGCCGCCATCGACGCGCGCCTTGTGCTTGTTCAGGGTTTCCTGTTTCGACAGGTTGCCCTGGATAAACACCTGTTTGCGCCAGTCGCGGTCGAGGCCGTCGAACACGTCCTGCATCTGCTTGCGCGAAGAGAACAGCACCAGGGTGCCGCGCGAACCTTCGACCAGTTGCGGCAGATCGCGGATGATCGCGGCGGTATGTGCCGGCGCATCCCGCGGATCGGCTTTGAGGTCCGGCACCCGCAGCACACCGGCGTCGGCGTGGTGGAACGGGCTCGGCACCACAGCAGTGACGGCTTTTTTCGGTAAGCCGGCGCGCATGCGGAAACGGTCGAACGTACCCAGCGCAGTCAGAGTCGCCGAGGTCACCAGCGCGCCGTATGCCACGTTCCATAAATTGCGACGGAGCATCTCTGCAGCAAGGATCGGACTGGCATTGACCTCGATGTCGAACAGCGAACCGCTCTCTGCCAGGGTCAGCCAACGGGCCATGGGCGGGTTGTCTTCCGGGTCTTCGGCGGTGAAGGCTGTCCACAATTCCCAGTTGCCAGAGGAACGCGACAGCAGGCTGCCAAACAGTGGATACCACTCTTCGGCCTGATTGCTTGCGATGCCGATATTGACCTCGCCGTCCATGCCTTCCTTGAGCAATTCGGTGAGTCGGGTGAACAGGTCGGTAAGCCGGGCGAAGCCTTTCTTCAGCTCGACGCCCATCTCGCGCATATGCTCGGGAATCACCCCGCCGACAAAGCGATGGCGCGGCCGCTCGCGACCTTCGACGTCTTCGCCGGGCTTGAAATCGGCAACCTGCTCGCAAGCGCTGAACATGAATTGCTGCTGGGTCTTGATCTCGCGGGCCAGCTCCGGCACTTGCTCGATCAACTTGCCCAGATCGCCCGGCAGCGGGTGCTGGGCCAACAGTTTGGTGAGGTTTTTCGCGGTGGTTTCCAGCCAGTCGGCCGTGGAACGCAGGCGCGTGTAGTGGGCGAAGTGGCCGATAGCCTTGTCCGGCAGGTGATGACCTTCGTCGAACACATAAATGGTGTCGCGCGGATCAGGTAAAACAGCGCCGCCGCCGAGGGCCAGGTCAGCCAGCACCATGTCGTGGTTGGTGACGATCACATCGACCTTGCCCATGCCTTCGCGGGCCTTGTAGAAGGCGCACTGACCAAAGTTGGGGCAATGACGGTTGGTGCACTGGCTGTGATCGGTGGTCAGGCGCGCCCAATCGGCGTCTTCGAGGGCGGTGGACCAACTGTCGCGGTCGCCGTCCCATTTATTGCCGGCCAGTTTTTCGATCATGCTGGTGAACAGCTTCTGGCTGGCCTCATCGACTTCGATCTTGAAACCTTCTTCTTCGAACAGTTGGGCGGTAGCCGTTTGGGCATGGCCTTCCTGCAGCAACATGTCGAGTTTCGACAGGCACATATAGCGGCCGCGGCCCTTGGCCAGGGCGAAGGTGAAACTCAACCCGCTGTTGCGCATCAGGTCCGGCAAATCCTTGTAGACGATCTGCTCCTGCAGGGCGACGGTGGCCGTCGCGATCACCAGACGTTTACCAGCGGCCTTGGCCGTGGGAATCGCCGCCATGCTGTAGGCCACGGTCTTACCGGTACCGGTGCCGGCTTCCACCGCAACAATTGCGGGGTCGCCACTACGCCGGCCCTCGTCATCGGTGTCGATGGCCCCGAGGACTTTGGCAATTTCGGCGATCATCAGGCGTTGGCCGTAGCGCGGCTTGAGGCTCTTGGCTTCAAGAAAACGCGTGTAAGCGCCCTGGATCGTGGTTTTGAGTTCGGTGCTGATCATGAATTGTCGGGCGCAAAAACGCTGGATAAATTTTCAGTGGTTTGGATTGGCGGCTATCATACCGCGCTAATTAATCCCGCGCAGAACGGAGTACCCCAATGACACCTTTTGGCATCGTTTATACCCTGCATGTCCTCTCGGCCGTGGTCTGGGTCGGCGGCATGTTTTTCGCCTGGATGGTCTTGCGGCCCGCGGCAATGAAGGCGCTGGAAGGCCCTGCGCGGTTAACGTTATGGGTGGAAGTGTTTCAGGTTTTTTTCCGCTGGGTCTGGGTGGCGGTGGTGCTTTTGCCGATCAGCGGTGTGGGTATGATTCATCTGCAGTACGCCGGCTTCGAAGCCGCGCCGCGTTACGTGCAGGTGATGATGGGTTTATATGTGGTGATGACAGCGCTGTTTATCCGTATTCAGGCGTTGATGCTGCCCGAGTTGCGCACGGCGGTGGCGGCCAAGGACTGGCCAACGGGCGCTGCGGTGCTGGGAAGGGTTCGTCGGTTGGTGGGGGTTAATCTGATTGTCGGGTTGGTGCTGGTGGCGATTGCGGCGGCCAGGCCGATGTTTTGAGACCGTGCGCAGCTCCTGTGGCGAGGGGACTTGTCCCCGTTCGGCTGCGAAGCAG
>JALYPE010000635.1 GCA_030856525.1 Pseudomonadota bacterium
GGCACGATCCGTTGCGTGACGAAGGTAAGGCGTATGCCGATCTGTTGCGCGCGGCGGGGAATGAGGTGACGCTGCTGGAGCAGCCGGGGATGACCCATGACTTCATGCGCATGGCGGGGTTGTTAGGGGAAGTTGAAGGGATTCACTCGGAAGTGGCGGGGTGGGTACGTTCGAGGGTTTGAGTTGAATTGAAAAACTGCCATGCCTGGATCAGGGGGGCGGTTTTTGTGCCCGGGCAGATGTTTTTGTATTGGCTGCACTGGCGCCATCGCGAGCAGGCTCGCTCCCACATTGGATCTTCAGTGCTCACAAAATCCCTGTAGGAGCGAGGCTTGCCCGCGAAGGCAGACTCCATTCACAACAAATCCCAAGCCTGAAAAATACCCGCATCTCACGACACGGGCATTTTTCATTTCAGCTCACGACTCAGAAATCATACTTCGCGGTGATCTGCAGGTTGCGCGGCTCGCCGTAGAACGTGGTGCCGAAGTTGCCCAAGCCCGACATGTACTTCTTGTCGAAGACGTTGTAGGCATTGGCGGTGAAGCTCAGGTGTTCGTCGTATTGATAACGGGTCATCAGGTCCACGAGGGTGTAGCCACCTTGTTTGAGCAGGGTGCTGCCACCTTCACCGTTACCCAGGTTCGGGCTGAAGCTCTGGCCGTAAAACGCGCTCTGCCAGCTGACGCCGCCACCGATGGTGACCTGGTCCAGAGCGCCGGGCAAACGGTAGGTGGTGAAGGTACGGACCACGTGTTCCGGTTTGCTGGAGGCGAGCGGGAAACCGAAGATGCGTTGTTCGTCCTCGTCACGAGTGCGCGCGTAGGTGTAGCCGGCAGTCACGTTCCAGCCATCCGCCAATTCGCCTGCCAGTTCCATCTCCACACCCTTGGTGGTGGCGCCGGAGATGGCTTTATAGACGTCCTGTCCGGTGCCGACGTCGGTGGTGACGTATTGCGCAACGTTGTCCTGCTCGATCTGGAACAAGGCGAAGCTGGCGTTCAGCTTGCCTTCGAAATAAGCCGCCTTGATGCCGGTTTCGTAGCTGTCACCTTCAACAGGCTTAAGGGTCGAACCGGTCACGTCCTTGTAAATTTGCGGCTGGTAGATCTTGGTGTAGCTGGCATACACCGAGTACACATCGTTCAGGTCATAGACCACACCGGCGTACGGTGTGACGACGCCATGTTCCTTGTAACTGGCTTGGGTGTCGGTCTGGGTGGCGCCTGGATAGTAGGTGTAGTCTTCGTTGTACTTGAAGGTGCTCAGACGGCTGCCGAGGATGAACGACAGGTCGTCGGTCGGACGCAGGCGTGTGGCCAGGTAAAGACCGTTCTGGCTTTGCGTGCGTTCGTACTTGCCGTTTTTCGGGAATTGCTGTTTTGGCAGGTGCCCGTTCCAGTCAAAGATACTGCCTGGCACCAGCTCGAAGGCGCTGGTGTCGTAGGTCGCACCGGTCTGACGTGAGTGGGCAGCCATGAAGCCAGCCACCAATTCGTGCTCGCGACCACCGAGGGAAAACGGCCCGGAGAGGTTTACGTCTGCGGAGTTCTGTACGCGGTGGCCTTCCCAGCGTCCCCAGTAAAGGAAGTTGCCTTCGCCCGTGTCGGGGTTTGCGGACCCACCGCTGGCCGAGGCCAGTTGGGTGTCGTGATCAGTGGTTTTCTGGTCGAAGCTGGCCTTGAACTTCCAGCCATTGGCCAGTGCCTGTTCCAGCGACGAGAAGTAAGTGACGCTGTCGAAATCACGGCGGCTCCAATCGGCGCCCGGGTTGAAACTGCGAGAGAAGTCGGTACGGCTGCCGTCGGTGAAGTACGGTGCGTTACCGGTCCAGGTACTGCCGCGCGGCGTTGCACTGGACTTGTCGACGCCAAAGGTCAACAAGGTATCGTCGGTCAGGTCAGCTTCCAGGATGCCGTAGAAGATGTCTTTTTTCTGGGTGTAATGGTCGATGTATGAGCCTTTCTCCTGGTAGGCACCCACGAATCGACCGCGCACGTTGCCCGAATCGGTCAGCGAACCGGAGATGTCGCCTTCGGTGCGGTAATTGTCCCAGGAACCTGCGGTGGCGCTGACTGAAGCCTTGAAGTCCTTGGTCGGTTTCTTGCGGATCAGATTGACGGTGGCGGACGGGTCGCCGTTACCGGTCATCAGGCCGGTAGCGCCCTTGATGACTTCGATGTGGTCCAGGCTTGCCGCGTCGTCACTGTTGTTCGGGTTCTCGCCGTAAACGCCATCGTAGGGAATGTTGACGCCATCGTACTGGAAGTTGGTGATGGCAAAGCCACGGGCGGAAAATTCGGTACGGTCGCTGTCGTATTTCTGCATCGAGACGCCAGGCGTGTTGCGCAACGCATCGGCAACGCTGGTGACGCCACGATCGTCCATTTGCTGGCGCGTCACCACGGTCACCGACTGCGGCGTTTCGCGCAGGGTCAGCGGCAGCTTGGTCGCGGTGGTAGTGGCGCCGGTGGTGTAAGAGCCGGTGTCTTCGGTGTTCAGGCCCAAGGCCTGACCGGAAATGGTGGTAGCGCCCAGTTGCAGACTCGCACCTTCACCGGTTACCAGGGTGACGCTGTTGCCATTGATCTGGAACGAGATGCCGGTGCCTTTGAGCAAAGCATTCAGCGCCTCGGAAGGCTCCAGTGAACCGGACACGGGCCGTGACTTGATGCCGGCAACCTGGTCAGGGCTGTAAAGAATCTGCAGGTTGGTCTGCATGCCCAGCTCGGTCAGCGCGTTGGAAAGCGGCTGCACGGCAATATTCACTTTTACAGGTGCTGCATTGGCCATCGAGCTCCCCAGCAAGGTGGCAGTCAGCAGTGCACTGGTGAACAGGGTGCGAT
>JALYPE010000636.1 GCA_030856525.1 Pseudomonadota bacterium
TCACGAGGCGTCACTGGCGCTGAACCTTTCTTCTGCAACCCTGACCGACCCGCAGGCGCTGAGCAAAATCTTCGACATTTTGCGCGCGCATTCCAATCTGGGGTCGCGGTTGATTCTGGAAATCGGCGAGGAACAGCTGCCGGCTCAAGCAGGCCTGGAGTCGCTGACGCGGCGGCTGCGTGAACTGGGGTTCTCATTGAGCCTGCAACATTTTGGTGGCCGCTTCAGCATGATCGGTAACCTTGCGCGGCTCGGGCTGGCGTATTTGAAGGTTGATGGCAGCTATATCAGAGCGATCGATCAGGAAGGCGACAAGCGTCTCTTCATTGAGGCGATCCAGCGAGCCGCGCACAGCATCGATCTGCCGTTGATCGCCGAGCGGGTCGAGACCGAAGGGGAATTGTCAGTGATTCGCGAGATGGGAGTTTATGGGGTGCAGGGCCAGTTGGTGGGTGAGCCGAAGCCTTGGGAGTAAAGGGTCGGCTCTACCGCTAATTACTTTCGGAAACTAGATCAGCCCCGATTCATCATCATCCACCAGATGGCTCAACCCACCCAGTGCCTCCCGCGCCTGGGAGCGGTCCATCAGCTTGGCCTGCGCTGCCGCCGGCAGGTCGGTGACGCGAATCACACCTTTATCGGTCAACACCTGAATCAAGTCATCAAGCACCCGGATCATGTCCAGGTCGCTCTGCTTGAGTTGCCTCAGATTGCTCGCAACCACCTCGCTGGCAAACCAGGCCTGAACGTCGGGGTGATCAGACGGCAGCGTCTCGCTGAAATTGGCGTAAGCCTGGGCTTCCACGCGCATCAATTGGCCTTGCGCATTGCGTTGCACGTAGAACATTGGGCATCCCTCAGTCATGGAGCAGTCATCCTGTCAGCAGGATAGGCGAAATCAGCCATATGGTTATTCGCTAACGGTATTTAAATTCGTGTTCTTATACCTATAAAGTCAGCTTCCTGCGTACCTGCCGACCAATCGGCGCGCCGCACGACACAAACCGCCACGGGACCTCCGTGAGTTTTTGATCGACGCGCGCGCCTTTGAGCGTGCCGTGCGTGGGAGTGGTTTATGTCTGTCGTCTCTGCAACTCAAGCCATCGCGCCGCAAGTGTTCGATATTCGTCCGTTCAGCGGCGCCGTCGGTGCCGAGATCGTCGGCCTGGACTTGTCCCGCCCGGTCAATGATCAAGACTTCACCCGCATTCATCGCGCGCACCTTGAATATCACGTCGTGGTCTTCCGTGACCAGCGGATTACCCCTGAGCAGCACATCGATTTCAGTCGTCGATTCGGTGTGTTGCAGATCCACGTGCTGAAACAGTTTTTGCTGGCCGGGCATCCGGAAATTCTCATCGTCTCCAACGTCATCAAAAACAGCCAATCCATTGGCCTCGGTGATGCTGGCAAATTCTGGCACTCGGATCTTTCCTATAAACAGCTGCCGAGCCTGGGCTCGATGCTGCATGCACAGGAATTGCCATCCGAAGGCGGCGACACCCTGTTCGCCGACATGCACAAAGCCTGGGACAACCTGCCTGCAGCTTTGCGCAACGCGGTTGAGGAGCGCTCGGCGGCCCATTCCTATACGGCGCGTTACAGCGAGAGCAAATTCGAAGGCAACTGGCGTCCGACGCTGACGCCCGAGCAGCTCGCTCAGGTCGCCGAGGTGGTTCACCCCATCGTACGCACCCATCCGGAAACCGGTCGCAAGGCATTGTTCGTCAGCGAAGGTTTTACCACGCGCATCGTCGGTTTGCCGGAGGACGAGAGCAAGCAGCTGCTCGCCGAGCTGTACGCCCACAGCGTGCAGCCTGAGAACATCTATCGCCATCAATGGCAGCCGCACGACCTGGTGTTCTGGGACAACCGCTCGCTGATTCACCTTGCCGCCGGATGCCCCAGTCATCTGCGCCGCACGTTATACCGCACCACCATCCAGGGCGACGCGCCTTTCTGATTTTTCGGAGATTGATCATGTCCAAACGTCTTTCATTTGCACCGCTGGCCGCAGCCATCAGTCTGGGTTTCAGCTTGATCGCCGCAAGCCTGGTGGCACCGACCGTGGCCCAGGCCGAAGGTGAAATCCGCATCGCCGAACAGTTCGGCATTGTCTATCTGTTGCTTAACGTGGTGCGTGATCAACACCTGATCGAGAAGTACGGCAAGCAGGAAGGTATCGACATTAAAGTCGACTGGACCCAGTTGTCCGGTGGTGCGGCAGTCAACGACGCGTTGCTCTCGGGTTCGATCGATATTGCCGGCGCGGGCGTTGGTCCGTTGCTGACTATCTGGGACCGCACCCACGGCAAGCAAAACGTCAAAGCCGTCGCCTCGCTGGGCAACTTTCCTTACTACCTGGTGAGCAATAATCCCAAGGTCAAGACCATCGCCGACTTTACCGAGAAGGACCGCATCGCGGTGCCGGCGGTGGGCGTTTCGGTGCAGTCGCGTTTCTTGCAGTACGCGGCCGCCAAGCAGTGGGGTGACAAGGAATTCAATCGCCTCGACAAATACACTATCGCGGTTCCGCACCCGGACGCGACGGCCGCGTTGATTGCGGGTGGCACTGAGCTGAGCGGACACTTTTCCAACCCGCCGTTCCAGGATCAGGCACTCGCCAACCCAAATGTTCACGTGGTGTTGAACACCTATGACCTGCTGGGCCCAAATTCGCCGACGGTGCTGTTTGCTACCGAGAAATTCCGCAACGAGAACCCGAAAACCTACAAGGCGTTCGTCGAGGCGCTGACCGAAGCGGCGCAATTTGCCCAGAACGATAAAGGCGCCGCAGCCGATACCTACATCCGCGTGACCAAGGCGAAAATTGATCGCGCCGCGTTACTGAAAATCATCGACAGCCCGCAGTATGAATTCAGCGTCACGCCGAAAAATACCTACCCGCTCGCCGAGTTTCTCTACCGGGTCGGCGCCATCAAAAACAAGCCGGATTCGTGGAAGGATTACTTCTTCCAGGATGCCAAACCGTTGCAGGGGAGCTGACCCGTCATGAATGCTCCTTTGCCAGGCCACACGGTCAGCAAACCGATCGCGGCGGCGCAGTCGCTGCTGTCGGTGGACAGCGTCAGCCTCGAATACCGCACGCCGCAGCGTGTAGTGCGCGCCACGCATCAAGTCAGTTTTGAAATCGACCCCGCGGACCGTTTTGTGCTGCTGGGCCCGTCCGGCTGCGGCAAATCCACCTTGCTCAAAGCCGTGGCCGGGTTCATTCAACCCTGTGAGGGCGAGATCCGTTTGCAAGGGCAAACCGTCCACGGCCCCGGCCCGGACCGGATCGTGGTGTTTCAGGAGTTCGATCAGCTGCCGCCGTGGAAAACCGTCAAACAGAACGTGATGTTCCCGCTGCTCGCATCGAAGACTCTGAAGCGCAAAGAAGCTGAAGAGCGGGCCCTGCATTATCTTGACAAGGTGGGGCTGGCGGCATTTGCCGATGCGTATCCACACACCCTCTCCGGCGGCATGAAAGCCCGTGTCGCCATCGCCCGGGCGCTGGCGATGCAACCGAAAATTCTGCTGATGGACGAACCCTTCGCCGCGCTCGATGCGCTGACCCGGCGCAAGATGCAGGAAGAATTACTGCTGCTGTGGGAAGAGGTGCGTTTCACGTTGCTGTTCGTCACGCACTCCATCGAAGAAGCGCTGGTGGTGGGCAATCGCATCTTGCTGTTGTCTCCGCATCCAGGCCGGGTGCGAGCGGAGGTGCACAGCCATCAGTACGATTTGCACAGTCTTGGTAGCGGCGCTTTTCAGCAATCGGCGCGGCGAATTCATCGGTTGCTGTTTGATGAAGGTCAGTCTGTAGAGCCTGCGCGCGAGCTGGATTTTTCCGACATCCGCATCGCTTATTGAGCCATTGAGAGGAGTGCCCGATGAGCCTTTCATCATCCCCGCGCGAAGAATTTGAAATTGCTCTGCAGCCGCTTTTGAGCGTGCCGGTGGAGCGCGAATTGCCCTTGCGGCAACGTCTTTGGCAGCAAGGCTGGCTGCGTAAAAGCCTGATCCTGATTCTGCTGGCCGTCCTCTGGGAAGTGGCTGCGCGTTACACGAATAATGACCTGCTGCTCCCGAGTTTTCTGCAGACCGGCAGCGCGTTATACCAAGGGCTTCTCACTGGCGAGCTGCTGAGCAAGGTGTGGATTTCGTTGGTGGTGTTGCTCAAGGGATATCTGATCGGCATCGTTCTGGCGTTTGCGCTGACAACGTTGGCAGTGTCGACCCAGTTCGGCCGCGACCTGCTGAGCACGCTGACCTCGATGTTCAATCCGCTGCCGGCCATTGCGCTGTTGCCCTTGGCCCTGCTGTGGTTTGGATTAGGCCAGAACAGCCTGATTTTCGTGCTGGTGCATTCGGTGCTGTGGGCCCTGGCGCTGAATACCTACGCCGGGTTTCTCGGCGTCTCGGAAACCTTGCGCATGGCCGGCCGTAATTACGGTTTGAAAGGCATGCGCTTCGTGCTGTTCATCCTGATTCCCGCTGCGCTGCCGTCGATTCTCGCTGGTTTGAAAATCGGCTGGGCGTTTGCCTGGCGCACCTTGATCGCGGCCGAGCTGGTGTTTGGTGCAACCAGCGGCAAGGGCGGGCTGGGCTGGTACATTTTTCAGAATCGTAATGAGCTGTATACCGACAAGGTTTTTGCCGGGTTGGCGGTGGTGATCCTGATCGGGTTGCTGGTGGAGAATCTGGTGTTTGATACGTTGGAGCGAGTGACGGTGAAGCGGTGGGGGATGCAGCGGTGACGTGCTCCCCTATTCGGTTGGTTACGTGCGACGTATATCCCAGGTAAGTTCGTCGTTCCTTCCCCAGAAGGGCGGGTCGCCACCAGGGTAGCGTGAGCGCGCGGGAGTTGGGTCCCTTGAGCCGCCGCTTGAGCTTGAGCTCGGAGGAGCAGGTGGCGGTGGGCGGAGATTGGGAGTCGGGAGTCGGTTTATCCGCTGGCGGAATTGTCTGACAGACAATGGAACTCTTCGGTAGGAAGCGTCCTGATTTTTTTCTGTGGGTATTATCGGCCGGTCACTCGTTTAGGATTTCGACTCCTTTTCCCTGACGATTGGAATACGCCCATGGTCAATAACCCGTACGCGCCTCCCCGTGCCTGCTTATCAACCGAGCCTGCGCCAGCGGCTTTTTTCGTCGTCAGTAAACGCAAGTTTGCGCTGATGTTCGCCGCCACATGCGGCTGGTATTTCACGTATTGGCTTTACATGAACTGGAGGCGTCACCGAAGGGCTGGCAACAAGGTTTTACCGTTCGCACGGACGTTTTTTGGGGTGTTCTTCCTGTACTCGCTATTCATCAGGGTTGATCGAAGAGTCAAAGCGGCCGACCGACAGTTTTCCTGGTATCCGCGCAGCCTGGCCTTGGCCATGATCTTGCTGTTGTTCACAAATGTTGTACTGAACTGGCTGACTGATATGCGTTTTTCGATGGTAGTCAGTCTGTTGTTCCTGGTTCCGCAAATCTATTGCCTTCTACAAGTGCAAGACGCTATCAATTACGCAGAAAATGACGCTGCCGGCCTCAGCAACTCTGTGCTTACTTGGGCGAATGGTGTCTGGATCGGGGTGAGTTTGTGCTTGTGGACGCTAGCGTTCGTCGGTTATTACTTGAGCTTCGCAGCGAGTGCAGGTTGATAACGTTTTCCGTTCGCTGACGCAGTGGCAGTGATAAAAAAGCTTCTGCACGGTTCAGGAGCGGCAGCGCCCTCGCCACGGTTGAATGCAATCATTCTCGTGAGGACAAATCCGCCATCCCCTTGAGCAACTCGATCGGCAGCGGGAAGACGATGGTGCTGGTTTTATCGCCGGCGATCGAACTCAGCGTCTGCATGTAGCGCAACTGCATGGCGCCCGGCTGGCGTCCGAGCATCTCGGCGGCCTGCATGAGTTTTTCCGAGGCCTGCAACTCGCCTTCAGCGTGGATCACTTTGGCCCGGCGTTCGCGCTCGGCTTCGGCTTGTCTGGCGATGGCGCGGACCATCGATTCGTTGAGGTCGACGTGTTTGATTTCGACATTGGCCACCTTGATGCCCCAGGCGTCGGTCTGGGCATCGAGCACTTGCTGAATATCGACATTCAGCCGTTCGCGCTCCGCCAGCAATTCATCCAGTTCATGTTTGCCCAGCACTGCACGCAAAGTGGTCTGGGCCAATTGGCTGGTGGCCATGAGAAAATCTTCGACCTGAATAATCGCCTTCTGCGGATCGAGGACGCGGAAGTACAGCACTGCGTTGACCTTGACCGAGACGTTGTCGCGAGTGATCACATCTTGCGTCGGCACGTCGAGGACGATGGTGCGCAGGTCCACACGGACCATTTGTTGCACCACCGGAATCAGCAGAATCAGGCCGGGGCCTTTGACCTGCCAGAAGCGTCCCAACTGGAACACCACGCCCCGCTCGTACTCGCGAAGGATGCGAAAAGTCGCTGCCGCGAGGACGATCAGTAACAGCAGCAGTGCGGCAAATCCCAATTGCAAACCCATGACTATTCTCCACCCGGCGCCGTATCAGTCGCGGCCACTTCCAGCAGTAATCCCTTGCGCGCGATGACCCGGACTTTTTGCCCGGTCTGCAACGGCGTCGGGCTCAGCACTTGCCATTGTTCTCCCTGCAAACGGACCCAGCCATTGCAGGCGTTGCCGGCCTGTAGCGACTGCACCGCAGTGACGCTGCCGACAAGCCCTGCATCGCCACTGACGCTTTCGCGCGGTCGGGTTTTTAATGCGCGAATCAGCAGGAAAGCCAACAGCGCAGCGCTGACCAAGCCCAGGCCGATCATCATCGGCACCGGCAGTTGTGCGTCGGTCAGAATCACCGCGCCGATCACGAACATCACGATGCCGCCGAGGCCGATAACGCCGTAGTTGGGCAGCGCCGCTTCGGCAATCAGAAAGCCGAGGCCGAGGACGATCAGCCATAATCCGACCGGGCTTGCGCCCCACAGCAAGGTCTCTGCCGCGAAGGCTGGGCCACTCGCGATCAGCATCAGTGCAAGGGCGCAACGGCGAATGTTCACTCGACCCTCCGGGAGCGTCTGAAGTTGTTCTTCAATACAGTCTAGTCGAGTGGGGCTCGGACAATTTTTGATCGGCTTGCGCGATTGCCCAACGGGCAGATTTTCCGCAGCGACTGGCAGACCGGCCTAAACTTTCTGGCATGTATGAGATCGGATCAGGCGTCGTGTCATCGGTTTTTTTGCGGTGTCCATTACACCGCCATCGCGGGCAAACCACGCTCCCACAGGGGACCGCGTTTCCTGTAGGAGTGAGCCTGCTCGCGATTGACTGCCCAGGGTGTTTGCCAGGCGAGCCACGGTTTACAGTGGGAGCGTGGCTTGCCCGCGATTGACTGCGCAGCAGTCACCTACTCTCCAACTTCTTTGAAGGTACTGAACATGGAATCCCCGACTCACAGCCTGCCTTCCCTGTTCAAGCAACTCGGCCTGCCCGACGACGCTGTCAGCATCGACCAGTTCATCGCCACCCATTCACCGCTCAAACC
>JALYPE010000653.1 GCA_030856525.1 Pseudomonadota bacterium
AGTTTGAACGGCAACTGCAAAGCGCCGACGACCGGGCGTTAAATCGAGGTTTCATGCCGCTCGTCGCGAGCCTCCAAATTTTTTAAAATTTTCAAACGGGACCGTGCTTCAGATGACTGTGGGCGTCGCATTCGAGCCATCCCCGGATGAGTATCGGTGCCCTTAGGCCTGAGGAGATCCAGTCATGTTTTTACATAACAAGCGACTTCAATACACCGTGCGGGTTGCTCAACCCAATCCAGGGTTGGCTAACCTTTTGCTCGAACAATTTGGCGGGGCACAAGGTGAGCTGGCAGCCGCCTCCCGTTACTTCACCCAGGCATTGGCCGAAGATGATCCAGGCAGGAAAGATCTGCTGATGGACATCGCCACTGAAGAACTCAGTCACCTTGAGATCGTCGGTTCGATCATCGTCATGCTCAACAAGGGCGCCAAAGGCCGGTTGGCTGAAGGCGTGGAAGAAGAGGGCGAGCTGTATCGTGCCATCAACGGCGCGGGCAACGACTCGCACATCACCCAGATCCTGTATGGCGCTGGTGCGCCACTGACCAATTCGGCCGGCGTGCCGTGGTCGGCGGCTTACATCGATACTATTGGCGAGCCCACCGCAGACATGCGATCCAACATTGCCGCCGAGTCCCGCGCCAAGATCGTCTACGAACGCTTGATGAATGTGACTGATGATCCCGGCGTGAAAGAAGCGCTGGGCTTTCTCATGACCCGTGAGATCGCACATCAACTGTCCTTCGAGAAAGCGCTGCACTCGATTCAGCCGAACTTCCCGCAAGGCAAGTTGCCGGGCAATCCGGAGTTCACCAACGTCTACTACAACTTGTCCCAGGGCGAGGGCAGTATGCGCGGACCTTGGAACCAGGGCGACGACTGGGAATTTGTCGAAGATCCAATGCCGGCTGTTGATGGCGGCGATGGCTCTGCCAGTGTCGAGTTGAGTGCTGACGATGAAGAGCTTTTGATGGATATGAAAGCCCGCACTATGTCCGACCCCGACAGTGACCCAATGACCGGTGCTGATATCGGTTCCGGGTTGCTGGTCAAACCCGGTGTGTAAACCGTCACTGCGTTCACCGCACGCCGATAAGGCGTGCGGTGGCTTTATGTTGCTACAGTTGATAGAGGTGAGAGGCAATGGTTGCAAAATCCAGAGGTTTGTCCGTCGACTCCTTTGAACATCTTGCGGGTCTGTTCAACGCGACCGCCAGGTCATTTAAACAAGAGGCCCAGCGCATAACCCGGCAAATACAGGCAGGCGGTTTACGAACAAGCAACAAGCGGGCAAACGGTCGGTAGGAGGTTATATGTCGGATCCAGCTTCGTCTGGTGCAGATCCATCGCGTTCATGGCTCGAATTGGCCAAGAGCGGTAGCTGGCCGGGCGTTCTGTTCTGGTTAACCTTGATTGTTGTCACACTGCTGTTGCTGTTCAGCGGTTACAGCGCGTTGACCGAATCTAACCCGCAAGTGTTGCGCTACGCCATGCTCGGTGGCGCGGCAGGTTTTGGCGCGACGGCGCTGGGCGCTGTATTGGCGTTGGTGCTGCGCGATGTGGCAGTGCGCACTCAGGACACCATGCTCGGCTTCGCCGCCGGCATGATGCTGGCAGCGAGCTCCTTTTCTTTGATTCTCCCCGGTATTGCGGCTGCTGAATCCATTACCGGTAACAAGATGATCGCGGCTGCCGTCGTGGTATTTGGTATGGCGTTGGGTGTGGCTTTGATGGTCGGGCTCGATCGCTTCGTGCCCCATGAACACCACCAGAGTGGGCGCCGCGGGCCGGATGTCCAGCGGCTCAACAGGGTGTGGTTATTTGTGCTGGCGATCACCTTGCATAATCTGCCCGAAGGCATGGCCATCGGTGTCAGTTTCGCCGACGGTGACATGAAAGTCGGGCTGCCGCTGACGACGGCGATTGCCATTCAGGACATTCCGGAAGGCCTGGCCATTGCGCTGGCACTGCGGGTCACGGGTATCTCTTCGATTCGTGCGGCATTGGTCGCCATAGGGTCGGGGCTGATGGAACCATTGGGTGCAATTATCGGCTTGGGCGTTTCGTCGGGCTTCGCGTTGGGCTACCCGTTGGCGTTGGGTCTGGCGGCTGGCGCGATGATTTTTGTGGTCTCTCACGAGGTGATTCCCGAGACCCACCGTAACGGTCATGAAACACCTGCGACGTTGGGTCTGATGCTTGGCTTCGGTGTGATGATGTTTCTCGATACCTCTTTGGGCTGAAGTGGGATCAGGAACGGTGTCCGCTCGTCGTGAGAGGTGGATTTCAATCAAACTTTTGGATTGCTGGACCTCTCGGAATTAAACGAGCCCCGTGCTCGATTCCGTTAAAGAAGAGGTGAACGAAAATGGCTAATACCGGAAACAAAAACACCGGAAACTTCGCCGACGACAAGCAGAAAGCATCTGAGGCCGGCAAGAAAGGCGGCCAGGCTTCCAGTGGTGATTCGGGCGGCGGACAAGGCAGCGGTCGCGGCGGCAACTTCGCCGACGATAAGCA
>JALYPE010000654.1 GCA_030856525.1 Pseudomonadota bacterium
CCCAGCTGATGCGGGAAATCGAGGATGCGGCCACGGCGCTGGGTATCGCGCTCCTGGTGCATGCGCATGATCACCTGACTGTTCAGGCGGCGCAGCAGCTCTTCGAATTCGGCGCGCAATACCGCCACATCGGTGCCGCTCTGTTCTTTGCGGAAACTGGTGCCGAGCACCTGATCGCTTTCTTCGCGCGTCAGTTGATCGAAGAACTCGTCGAAACCGAGCAGCTTGTCGGCCTTGCTCAGCACCAGATAAACCGGCACATCGACGTGCAGTTTCTGATGCACGTCTTGCAGGCGCGCACGCACCTGGCGAGCCAGTGTCTCCAGCTCCCGCTCGTTGCTGCCCATTAGGGTTTCCACGGGAATGGTCACCAGCACACCGTTCAACGGACGATTGCGACGACGCTTGCGCAACAGGTCGAGCAACGTGTTCCAGGCGCTGGCGTCGACGTCGTTGTCCGACTGGGTCAGGTAGCGCCCGGCGGTGTCGATCAGCACACCATGGTCGGCGAAATACCAATCACAATGACGGGTGCCGCGGGTGTCACGGGTCAGCTTGCGATCGATCTTGTTGATCGGAAACTCAAGGCCGGAAAAGTCCAGCAGGCTGGTCTTGCCACTGCCGTGCGGACCGATCAGCAAATACCATGGCAGATCCGTGCGCCAGCGCTCGCTGCGACCGCGATACAGACTCGAGGTCTTCAACGTTTTCAGCGCGTCCTTGAAGCGTACCCGAAGCTCTCTCTGCTCCTCATCGATCAGCTCTTCACGGCGGATACGGTCCTGTCCGTCGTCAGTGTCCTCGATGGCCTTCTTGCGCACACCGGCGCGCCAGCTGACGAAGACCATGGTCAGGCCCCAGATCAGGAACAACACACTGATGGTCAGCAGGCGGGAAGTGGAAGCTTCCCAGAACTTGTAGTCATCCACCGCCAGCAGCGGCCCGACAAACCATACGAGCAGCGCGAGGAACAGCACCACCAGCAACGTCCAGACCCAGGTCTTGCGCAGGAATGCGCCGACTTTCTTGAAAAACTTTTTCATCACACGTCCCTGTTTACGGCTGCGACTGCGGCTGGACCGCGGCCGGATCCAGCGGCTGATAAGGTTGCAGAACGGTTTCGCGTTGCTCGCCCAGCACCCAGGCAAAACCCGAGTACATCACCACCAGGCAAACCACGGTAAACAGCACCACCATCCACGCCGGCACGATGCGCACCAGGCTGCGGCGCTGATCGTTCAGGCCTTCCCAATGCGGCGAGAGCTCGCGCGGCACGTCGCCACGCAACTGCCGAATCTGTCGATACAACGCGTCGCGGATGCCTTCGAGTTCGAGCATGCCGCGCGCTTGCACGCGGTACTTGCCCTCGAAACCAAGCGACAGGCACAGGTACATCAGCTCCAGCATCGGCAGGTGCTTGACCGGGTTTTTCGACAGGCGATCCAGCAGCTGGAAAAACTTCTCGCCGCCGAAGGTTTCATTGTGGAAGCTGCTCAGCAGGCTCATCTGCGACCACTCGCTTTCATTGCCCCACGGCGTGGTGACGACGGCTTCATCGACCACCGTGCAGAGCACGTAACGCGCGGCCATCACCTGGCTGCTTTCGGCACCGTCGTGCAGCGCGCGCACTTCAAACAATTTCAGCCCGGCGGTGAGTCGCTGATTGAGTGCGAGCATGTCTTCGCGAGTGTCGCTGTGCTTGAGCCGCACCACTTCCGAGAGCAAGTCGGAACCGGCGGCCACCAGCGAATTAAGGCTGATGTTGAAGGATTCTGCCGGGCGCAAACGCGCGGCGTAGATCATCCGTTCTTCGAGCTGTTCAAAACGCGGCGGCGCGGTGAAATCGGTCAGCGGACTCTGCGCCGGGCCGTGGCCCTGGCGGTCGAGCAAGACGGTTTTATCGTCCTGATGGTGTTCCATGTCCTTGATCATGTCGGTCAGTTCCTGATGGCCCAGAATTTCAGTTCAAGCTCGGCAAATTCGCCGGACACGTGGAACGCGAAGCCGCCCGAGCGCTCCAGTTGTGCCAGGTCTTCGGAGCTGAGTTCGAGAATGAAATAGGTTTTGTTGGAGTGAAACGCGATCTGCCGCGGGGCCACCGGCAACGGTTTGACCTTGATGCCGGGCAGGTGCAGGTTGACCAGTTGGCGAATGCGCTCCACCGGGCCGACCTTGAGATGCGCCGGCAAGCGATGGCGCAGTTCTTCGGAATCGCAATTGGCACTGGCGGCGAGCACGAACGAGGCCGAGCCCAGCAGTTTGTGGTCATGCAGCGGCGAGACGATGATTCCGTACTGACGCGCTTGCAGGACCAGTTCGATGGCGTGCTGCTCGAGCACCATCGACAGCACCTGACGAATCGCCTCCATCAGTTTGCGGAAGCTTGCGCCCTGATCGCTGTGTTGATAACGGCTGTCCAGACGCGGCCGTTTGCTGTCGCTGGAGAAGGTCGCCAGATCGCCGAGCATGGTCAGCAGCGCGCGGTACAGCTCTTCCGGATGAACCTGCTCCAGGCCAAGGTAATGACGCAGCAGCAGTTCGGTGCGGTTGATCAGTTGCAGCATCATGAAGTCGCCGACTTCCGCGCCACCGACCTTGCCGTTGGAGCGGATACGCTCGGCAATGGTGTCGCCACGATGGCCGAGCATGCTGATGACTTCTTTCAGGCACGACAGCAAATAGCTGGAGGCATGCGCCTGAATGTAGGTCGGCACGAAGTCCGGATCGAGGCTGATCACGCCGTCGGGCGTGGTGTCGAGCACGTCGCAGATTTTCAGTTTTACGTAGGCCTGATCGCTCTGCTGCTCGCCGAGCAACAGTTTGAAGTCCGGCCGGCCACAGCTGACCTGACTGGCGGAATCATCGCCCGCGTTAGAGTCCGCCACTTCGGCTTCGTAAGCGGTGAATCGCGCCAGCACATCGGACTGCTCCGGCCGACGTGCTTCGATGTGGTTGCCGGTAACCAGCGGCAACGCCAGGTAAATCGGGGTGTTGCCCGTATTCGGCGGCACGTCCAGCGCCAGCGGCTCGGTGTTGCCGCCGAGTTCGAACAGGCTGCCGTCCGGCAGAATCCCCGAGGCCTGGCTGATCACCAGTTTGCCCATGTTGAGGAACTGCAGATCGATGTCCAGATTGAGAAAACCCCAGGTGTAGCTGCCCAGTAACTGCGTGCGGGTTTTCATCTGATGATCGTAGTAACGGTCGTTGTGCTGGAAGTGCTGCGGACGCAGCAGCATGCCTTCCTGCCAGATGACTTTATGGGAATTCATGTTCAGTCATCCGCCTTGGCGAGCGCTTCATGGGTGTTGCGAATACCAGCCTGATCAAGCGTCAGATCAGCCTCGGTGAGTTCCACCGGGGTGACTTGCACGGTGTAGCGCCACTTGGTTTCCGGCAGGTCGCGATAGGCGGCGAGGATGCCGACGTAGCGGCTGCCCTCTTCCACGCTGAGCTTGAGCTCGACGGTTTCACCCGGGCGCAGTTCCAGTTCTTCGCTGGCCACCAGATCCGGGGCGAGGGATTCCTTGGCACGCTCGTAGAGGCTGAAAAAGTCGGCGTTCTCGAAAGTCACCGGGTGCTTGAGCTCGAACAGGCGCACGACGATCGGCGACGGGCGCCCGTTGAGGTCCGGGTTCAGCTGGTCGCTGGCCGTGAGCTTGAGATTGACTTTGGTCACGTGGGAATAAGGCGACAACGAGCAAGCGCTCAGCAGCACCAGCGCCGCACAGGCCGTCAGCATCTTGAAAAAAGCGGTCGAGCAGCGAGACATGCGCGTCATCCTTGGTGGTCGGTGTGAAGGGTGGAAATCAGGCGGATCTGTTCTTCGTAGGCCTGAGCGAAGTCGCGGGCGAGCAATCGTTCGCTCCAGTCATCGTCCTGACGCAACGCCTGGTGATAACGGCCGTAGGCGCGCCAGCGGCTGCCGGAAGTGGCCAGCAACGGCTTGGTATCGCGCTCGAAACGCAAGGTCAGTTGCTCTGGCGAAAAGTGCTCCAGCGTGCCGCGAACAGCGGCGCGGCTGGCGGTCAGCAGGGCCACCTGATGCGCCTGCAAATCGCGGAACGCGCGGGAAATCGATTGCTCGGCCGGCATTTGTCCGGGCTTGTTCGGCTGCAACAAAATGCCCAGCGCTTCACTGGCATCGACGGCGAACTTCAAAGGGTTTTTCTGCGAGCCCTGAACGGTGGTCTGCGCCAGGCGCAGTTCGTTTTTCAACTCGCTGCGCGTACGCAAGCTCTGCTGCAAACCGCCGACGCTTTGTTTGAGCAAGCGTGCCGCGTTCAGCGCCAAGGCTTCGCGGGCATCGTGGTCGAGCCCTTTGAGGTCGACCCCCAATGCCACGCCGAAGTGCTCCCAGAAACCTTCGCTCTGACGCTCGATAGCCTTCGGTGCCGGAGCCGGCGCAGGCTCGGCCGGCGCGTCGATCAGCTCGGGAACCATCAGGCTTTCCATGTCGATGCGCGCATAGTCAGCGCGCTGACGGGTGTCTTCGATGTGCGTGCTCGGGGAGATCAGCTCGTCGATTTCCGAGTACACGCGCTCTTGCTGGTCGAGCGCGTTCAGCGGATCGAGGTCCAGAAACGCATCGTCGGGAATGATGCTGCCCGCCGCTTGCGGACGGCCGACTTCAACGTCGAAAGTCGCCGGGTCGCGCACCAATCGCGCACGGATCTCGAAATCTCCCAATACGTAGACGTTGCCGTGTTCGATGCGCATCGCTTCGCCCTTGCGCAGGCGCGCACCGCTTTCGCTGTCAGA
This sequence comes from Pseudomonadota bacterium, assembly GCA_030856525.1. Lineage (GTDB taxonomy): Bacteria > Pseudomonadota > Gammaproteobacteria > Pseudomonadales > Pseudomonadaceae > Aquipseudomonas. Next base: position 4,759 of record JALYPE010000654.1, read on the forward strand.
GATACCGTTGCTACTGGTATCGGTCAGGAAAAACGAGCCGTCGCGATAGCTGATCATCGCGTGGTGATTGGACAGGTGACGCTTGCGGTCGGGGATGATCCAGTCGCAATCCTCGCCCCGACCGATCACGCCGCCGGCCTGCTTGAACGTCTTCTGGCACAACTCCGTAGGCACGAACTGCTTGGTGTTGAGCATTTCGAAAACCAGTTCCATGGTGATACTCCTTGCGGTCACTTGCCGCGATTGACCGCCTGCGGATCACCCAATGGGCGATAGGTGTTGTCGTTGAATTTGTAGTTGCCGCTACAGCCGCCGAGGCCGCATAGAACGACGAGGGTCAGCAGAACGGCTTGGCAGTGACGAACAGACATCAGAGGGTCTCCATGGGTAGACAAAGCACAAAGCGCCGACCCTGTTGGGCGGCGCTGTTAGAAGCGAATGAGGTAGGTTTCGAGGCTCTAGTCAGAGACTTTGAGCCGAACACCTGTGGCGAGGGGACTTGTCGGAATGCCGCACCACCCCGTTGGGTCGCGAAGCGGCCCCAAAACCGGCTACCCCGTTTTTTCAGGCAGACCGCGTTTACTGGACTGCGGCTGCTGCGCAGCCGAACGGGGATAAATCCCCTCGCCACAGGAAATGTGTTGGCCACAGGAAATGTGCTGGCCACAGGGGATGTGCTGGCCTCAGGGGATGTGCGGGCCACAGGGGGCATTCCAACCTGAGTGGTCGGGTTGTAGAAATTGAGATCAGCCATCGAAATCACCAAGATTGATGTTCAGGCGTCCGAGGCGGTACAGCAGCGTGCGGCGCGGCAGGCCAAGTTCGCGGGCGGCGAGGGTCTGGTTGCCGTCGTTTTTGCGCAGGCAATCGAGCAGCAGGCTGCGTTCGACTTGCTCCAGGCGCTCGCGCAAATTCAGGCTGTTGTCTTCCGGCACGGCTTCCATGCGCAGGGAGAAGTGTTCGGCCAGCAATTCGCCGCCCTCGCACAGCAGCACGGCGCGTTCGACCAGACCTTTGAGTTCGCGCACGTTGCCAGGGAAGGCGTAACCAGACAGGTGATCGAGCGCCGCATCGGACCAGCGCACCGCATCGCGTTGCAAAAACGCGCAGGCTTTGTCGGCGAAATGACGGGCCAGATCGAGGATGTCGCCTTCTCGTTGGCGCAGGGCCGGCAACTCGATCGGAAACTGCGCGAGGCGGTAATACAAGTCCTCGCGAAACTTGCCCTCGCTCACCAGCACCGACAAATCGCGGTGAGTCGCGGCGATGATGCGCACATCGATCTTGTGAGTGTCGTTGGAGCCCAGCGGTCGAATCTCGCCTTCCTGCAGCACGCGCAGCAGTTTGGCTTGCAGCGATAAAGGCATGTCACCGATTTCATCCAGCAACAAGGTGCCGCCATTGGCTGCGTCGAACAGCCCGGCGCGGTCGCGATCAGCGCCGGTGAAGGCACCTTTGCGATAGCCAAACAGCTCGCTTTCCAGCAGGTTCTCAGGGAAAGCCGCGCAGTTCTGCACGATGAACGCCTGGGAGCGGCGCGGGCCGCAATCATGAATTGCCCGCGCGACCACTTCCTTGCCGGTGCCGGTTTCACCGCGCAGCAACACGGTATAGGGGCTATGCAAAACTCTGCTGATCAGCGAATAGGTCGCACGCATGGCTTTACTTTTACCGATCAAGCCATAGCCACTGGCACTGGGCGTGCTGCTAGCCGGCGCGGTGTTCAAATTATCCATCGGACGGCGCAGACGGTGCAGCAAACGCAGCTGACCGAGCACGAACGAGCCGAGCTGTGAAAGTGATTCAGCGAACCCTTGAAGTTCGATGTGCCGCTGTGCGGCGCACACCAGCAAGCCCTCAACCTGCTTTTGCTGATTGACCAGAGGCACGCACAACAACGACTGCCACGGCGTGGCCTGCGGCGGCAGGAAACTGGTTTCGTGCAAGCTGCCACTGAGTTCACCCAGGCTCACCACGCGGTTCTGGCACAGCGCAAATTGCAGCAGTTGTTCACCGTTGTAATCCGCAGGCAAGCTCGCGGCTTCTCGGGGCTGCAGAAGGCCGTTGAGGCACTCGGCGTTCAGCCCCAGGCAAGTGTGAGTTGCATCCAGCAGGTACAACTGCGTCAACTCACAACCGCTGAGCTCGGCGACCCCGCGCACAAAGTCACCCAGCAGCGCAGCGCTGTCCGCCGTGAGCGACAGGCTGGCGAATTGCGCCAGCAAGGCTTCGGCGTACACCAGCGGTTGCGGCACTTGAGTGAACATCACGCCCACCTCAGGCAAACTCGCAGGTCACACTGGCGCTACCGTCGAGCGTCGCGTGGACACGCTGGAGGCTTTCACCAGTGGCCATGGCGTCGAGCAAACGGTCAGCCACTAGAGGCAGCACGTGCAGGTCGAGCAAATGATCGATCAACCGCGCGCCGCTGTCGCTTTGCGTACAACGCTCGGCCAGATGATCGACGAGGTCTTGCGAGTAGGTGAACGCCAGTTGGCGACGGTTGAGGCGCTCGCCCAAACGGCCGAGTTTGATCTCGATCAGTTCGCGCAGGACCGGGCCGCCCACCGGGTAGTAAGGCACCACACGCATACGCGCCAGCAATGCCGGCTTGAAGTGTTTGCTGAGCACCGGACGAATGGTTTCTTCGAGCACTTCGGCGCTTGGCCGCGCGCCGTTTTCGCAAAGTTCGCTGATGCGGTCACTGCCCAGGTTGGAGGTCATCAGGATCAGCGTATTGCGGAAATCGATCTCGCGCCCTTCGCCATCGTTTGCCACGCCCTTGTCGAAGATTTGGTAGAACAGATTCAGCACGTCCGGATCGGCTTTTTCGACCTCATCGAGCAGCACGACGGAATACGGTTTCTGCCGCACGGCTTCGGTGAGCATGCCGCCCTCGCCGTAACCGACGTACCCCGGCGGCGCACCGATCAGACGCGAGACGGTGTGCTTCTCCTGGAATTCGGACATGTTGATGGTGGTGATGAAGCGATCACCGCCGTACAGCAGATCCGCGAGCGCCAGCGCGGTTTCGGTCTTGCCCACACCGCTCGGTCCGACCAGCAGAAACACGCCCACTGGCGCATCCGGCTTGTTCAAACAGGCAGCGGTGGCACGCATCGAACGATCGAGGGCGTGCACGGCTTGCTCCTGACCGCGAATACGCGTGCGCAAGTCGGTGGCGAAACTGGCGACCTTGGCGTTGTGCTCGCGAGCCAGTTGGGCCAGCGGCACGCCGGTCCAGGCGCTGATTACCTCGGCGACCAGACGCGGGCACACTTCGAAGCTCACCAGGCGCTCTTTGACTTGAAGCGCGGTCAAAGCGGTGTGCGTTTCGTTGAGTGCGGCTTCAAGTGTTTCGACGCTTTGCGCTTCATCCACTTCGAAGGTTTCGATCACGCTGCCTTCGGCGTCTTCTTCAACCGTGACGATAGGTTCAACGGCAGCCGCTTCGCGGGCCTTGGCCAATTGCTGACGCAGATCCAGCAGGCGCTCAGCGAGTTCCTTCTGCTCGTTCCACAAGGTTTCGAGCGCGACCCTTTCCTCTTCGGCAGCCGCCAGGCGATCTTCCAACGTCTCCAGCGCTTCGTGATCAATTAGCAAACCGGCATCGGCATCGCGGCGCAGTGCCTGGCGTTGACGGCCACCTTCAGCCAGCTCACCGCGCAGGCGCTCAAGGCTTTCCGGGGCAGCAGCAAGGCTGATGCGCACGCGAGCGCAGGCGGTGTCGAGCACGTCGACGGCTTTGTCCGGCAGTTGACGACCCGCAAGGTAACGAGCGGACAGCTCGGCCGCTGCAACCACGGCGTCGTCACGCAGGTAAATACCGTGGCTCTTCTCGTAAACCTGAGCCAGGCCACGCAGGATGGTCACCGCTTCGCTAACGGTCGGTTCGTGCAGTTGCACCGGCTGGAATCGACGCGCCAGCGCCGGGTCTTTCTCGAAGTATTTTTTGTACTCTGCCCACGTGGTCGCAGCGATGGTGCGCAGCTCGCCACGGGCCAGCGCAGGTTTGAGCAGGTTGGCCGCATCGGAACCACCGGCATTGCCGCCCGCGCCGATCAACGTGTGCGCTTCGTCGATGAAAATGATGATCGGTTTTGGCGAGGCTTTGACTTCGTCGATCACGCCTTTGAGGCGCCGCTCGAATTCACCTTTGACGCTCGCACCGGCCTGCAGCAGGCCCATGTCCAGCGACAGCAATTCGACGCCTTTCAACACGTGCGGGACTTCGCCGGCGGCGATGCGCGAGGCCAGGCCTTCAACGATCGCGGTTTTACCCACACCGGCTTCGCCAACCACGATGGGATTGTTCTTGCGGCGACGGGCGAGGATGTCGACCATCTGCCGGATCGCGCCATCGCGGCACAATACCGGGTCGAGTTTGCCGTCGCGGGCCTGCTGGGTCAGGTTGTGGGTGAAGCGCTCGAGCAGCGATTCGCCCGGTACGGCAGGTTTGCCGGTGGCCGGTTGTTCTTTTTGCGACAGGGCGAATTCTTTCAGGCGCTCGATGTTCAGCTTGGCCAGCAACGACTGATAGCGGCTGCCGGCGTAGCGCATCGGGTTGCGCAGCAGTGCGAGGATCAGCGCCGCCTGCTCGACCTGGCTCTGGCCCAATTCGAGGTTGGCCACCAGCAACGCATCCTGCAGCCATTGCACCAGTTCCGGGGCAAATACCGGATTGCGCGAAGCGCTGTGCTCGACACGCGATTGCAACGCGGCGCTCAGTTCGCCGGCATCCACTTCGGCGTCTTGCAGCGCGCGTGCGAGCAAGCCTTGCGGGCGCTCCAGCAGGCCGAGCAGCAAATCTTCGACGAGGATCTTGCTGCCGCCACGGGCGACGCAGCGCTCGGCCGAACTTTCCAGATCACGACGGGTTTGGGCGTCCAGCGCCTGAATCAGTTGTTGCAGGTCTACGTTGATCATTGGTTCATCTGTCCTTAATGAGTTTTGCTGCCCAGGGTCACCACGCCGTCCGCTTTTTCGCGGCCCAGCCAACTGGTCCATCCCAGGCGACAAGCGTTCTGCTCACCGATGCGCAGTTCGCGGATTTCTTCCTGGCGCAACACGAGGCGAATGTCGTAATCGAGCGGGTCACGCAGGGTGAACCGCACCAGCGCGCACAGCGGCTGGTAACCGAAGCCGATCGGCAGGAATTCGTGAAAGCGCTGCCAGTCCAGTTCGCGGATGTGAATTCGGAATTTGCCGCTGCGGTCGCGCACGTGTTCGCCCAGCACCAGGTCTTCGCCTAGCAGGCTGTTGGCGCGGCCCAAACGATTGCGCTGCTCGTCGAGAATTTCCACGCGACGCTCGATGCACTGCTCGATGGTCAGTTCGGCGTGCTTGAAGTAGTAACGCAGGACCGCTTCGATCAGCGCCGCCGAGTGCGCCCGCAAACTAAGCAGGCCGAGGTACGGCAGCAGGCGTTTCCAGTTCAGTTCCTGGGCCTTGCGGATCTCTTCGCCACCAAGGCCGATCAGCGCAAACAGCTGCGCCGAAAAAGGATCGAGCGCACCGCTCTGGAAGCTTGCGCGGTAGCGGTATTTACGCCAGATCGGCAGCATCAGCCGTTGCAGGCGATGGTGGAACAGGTCGAGAAAATTGCGCGTCGGGTTGCCGTCTTCGCTGTCGCCCAAGGCCTGCTCGCCGTAGAACGCCGGCAGTGGCGAACCGGACCCGACCAGGCCGATCAGGTTGAAACGCAGGCGCGCGCGCATCTGCCCGTGCTCGTGGAAAAACTCGACGCGATCGACGTCGCTGCCGGGGAAACCGAGGCTCGGATTAGCCTGGAACTCCAGCTGGTCGTACAGATCGTCTTCGCTCAGGTGCGGGTGTGCATCGCGCAGCCGGTCAACCACCAGCAGCACGGCCTGAAACAGCGAGTACTCGCGGATTACCCGGGTCAGCCCGCTTAAAGCAGGGGCTGCAGGCCCATACGTGGTGTCCATTGGTACACCTCTCCCTGTGTGCTTTTTACGCGCAGCTCGTGGTACGAATTGAGGCTGGCGTAAAGCGCGAAAAACTCGTTAAGGACCGAAGCGAAAACGAACAGATCGCCCTCACCGATATAGCCTTCCGGGTCGATGGTCAGCTCGGTGCGCAACCCGCGCACGGGCAACCCTCGGTGCAGCCGGTCGACGTGCTGATGATTGATCGACTTGAGCCCGCCCAGCAGGCGTTTGCTGACTTTCTCTGCGTGCTGGTCGTAGTAGCGCGGCAGGTCGTAGGTTTCGAGAATCACCTTCAACGCATTGACGTCCGCCAGCGACAGATAGTTAAGCGACATGTTGCTGATCAGCTTCCAGAGGAAGTCACGGTTCAGCGGCGGCGCGTAACTGGGGGTGGCCGGGGTGATGTTGCGGAAGTTGAGAAACTCCGGCGTGTCTTCGCAGGCGACGCAGATGTCGCCGAGCTTGAGCTTGCGCGGCAGGTTCTGGTTGGTGCACATCAGCTCGATCGACAGGGTTTCGTGGGCTTCGGTGTGGCGGATGCCGAAGCTCAGGTAGGTGTCGAGGCCGTCGTGCAGCGAAGACGAACGCTGGCGGATGCTGTAATGCGGACGGCTATTGGGTACGTCAAAACTCGGGTCATGCTCGAAGGATTCGAACGGCACGTACGCCTGATAACCGAGGCCGCCGGGCTTCCAGCCCGTCACGGTTTCTACCGAAAACACGCCGCAGTTTTCCAGGTCGTATTCGGCGGGCAGCAGAAGGTATTCATCCTGCTTGCCGTCGAGGCGAATCGGTAATGCGTCGTGCTTGAACAGGTTGACGATGGGCGTGCAGTAGAGCTTCACGTTGTCCATTGTCGGGCGCAGACGCTGGATACCGCTCTTGCGGATATCGAAACGCAATTCGAGACCGCGCACTTGCTTGAGCGTGTCTTCCGGCAAGGCTTTGAGCAGGTCCAGACCGTCGATGTCGACGAACAGGAATTTGTCCTGAAAGGCGAAATATTCCTGCAGGTAGCGATAGCCGCGGAAGGTGTTCAGCGGGTATGGGATCAACGCTTCTTCTTCGGCAAACCCCACCGGTTGCACACGGTCACCGGGCATCTTGAACGCCATGGGTGTGCCGTTGACACCGTTGATGGGTTTGCCGGCGCCGTCCAGCGGGATCAGCTCGATGCCGCCGAGATTGCGCAACAGGCTGAGGTACAGCATCTGACTGATGTAGCGCTCGCCGGCAAAGTGCAGACGCAGGCGACTCAGTTCCAGTTCGCCGAGGTGACCGTCAGCCGTCATTTCCAGACGCAGGCTCAGCAGCGATCCATCGCCCTTCACCGAATAGTTCAGCGCAGCCAGGTCCAGCGGCAACACTTCGGTCGGGTAGCAGGTGCGGAAACGGCAACGCACGTCGTTGAGCGGCAGGCTCTCGATTGGCGTGTCGCGCTCGACCATCAACGCAGGACCCGAACGCTTCAACGGATCGAACTGCAAAATGCTGAACGCCGGCAGCGGCCGCATGTAATTGGGCCACAACAGGTGCATCAGGGAATGGCTGAGCTCTGGCAGTTCGTCATCGAGTTTCTGACGCAGGCGACCGGTCAGGAACGCAAAACCCTCCAGCAACCGCTCCACGTCCGGATCCCGCCCGGCCTGACCCAGGAAAGGCGCCAACGCCGGGCTACGCTCGGCGAATCGACGACCTAACTGGCGAAGTGCGGTGAGTTCGCTTTGGTAGTAGTGGTTAAAGGACACGGGGTACCTGCCTGGTAGTGGAACTCATCTAAAACAAATCCTGTCGATCAGAGCGGTCTGTTCAGTCATCTCATTGCCAATGTTCTGCCGCTCACCTCAATCAGCCCCGACAATCTCGTACGAGGTATTACTGATAAAGCTGTTGAGCCAATGCGATT
>JALYPE010000541.1 GCA_030856525.1 Pseudomonadota bacterium
GCGGGTCCACGGAGCAGGACCGGAGCGAAGGCATGGCGAGCCTAGGCGAGGCACCGGACGTCAGGGGCAAGAGCGTTTGGTTACTTGGGGCCGGGCCGCGCAGGCTCTTCCAAGTGACCCGCTGTAAGAGCGGAACCAATATCAGCAACCACCGCAGCAACGGATATGTACACCAGCAAAAAACAAGTCACCCAAGACAAAGCCATCGCTGGCAAGCCAGCTCCTACAGTCGACCGAGTAAAACCGTGAGATCGCGCCGAGTTCGGTTCCTCCATCGCGGACCAGTGGCTCCCACACTTTGATCAGACCGCCAATGCAGGCCTTGCTCGCGAAGAGGGCCGCACAGGCAACACCTGAGCCACGCCCCACGCCAATTCAAAAAACAGGAAAATCAGCAACAGCGAACTGGCACCTTGCAGCAAGGCATACAGCTGCCACGCTGCAAACAGGAATCGCGCCAACGCGTCATATCGCCCATAAACCTCCTGCGGGTTGCGTATCCGCAGCACGGCCCATATGCAGACAACGGAGCCCAACAGATTCGCCATCAACAGGTGCATGGGTTCAAACGGCGGCAGCGCTCCCGGCATGTCGAAGGTCTGGCTAACGGTTGTCAGCACGCCATGCAACGCTGCAAAACTCCAGGGCGTGACAAACGCTGCCGTGACGATCAAGTCATACCAGGCGCTGCCACGCACCAACCGACGATATTGCAGTGAAGTCCACATCAACATTGCTCCGCAAATACAAGGAGCAACAAGGCTAAAGCCTGGAGTATGCTCCAGGGTCAAGCCCTCTTCCGAGTTCAACATGCGCATCGGTGAATTAGCCCAGGCCAGCGCCGTCTCCCGCGACACATTGCGCTTTTACGAGCAGCGCGGATTGATTGCGGCGCGACGCAGCGCCAACGGTTATCGCGACTATCCGAGCGAGATGGTGCAACTGGTGCAATACATCAAGACTGCGCAACGCTTGGGTTTTACCCTAGGCGAAATCGGCAACAGCGTCGCCGCGATATGGCAGTCGCCCGACCCGGACAGTGCTGTCACGCAACTGCTGCAAGACAAACTCAAACTGATCGAAACCCGAATGGATGAACTCGGTGCGCTGCGCAGCGAGCTGCAACATCGGCTTGGTCAGCGTTGTCCATTAAATCCGTGATTCTCATTTATCAAGGAAGCCACTCATGTCTACGGCAAACACCGCACTCATCATCGGTGCCTCGCGGGGCCTGGGCCTCGGCCTGGTGAAAACCCTGCTGGCCGATGGCTGGCAAGTCATCGCCACCGTGCGCAATCCGCAGAGTGCCGACGCCTTGCAGGCGCTGGGCAACGTGCGGATCGAAAAACTCGACATGGACGATCAGCAGGCGGTCATCGCTTTGAGCCAACACCTCAAGGGTGAAGTGTTCGATCTGCTGTTCGTGAATGCCGGGGTCAAGGGGCCGGATATTCAAACGCCGGGCGGCGCGACACTGGCCGAAGTCGGTCAGTTGTTTTTCACCAATGCCGTGGCACCGATCAATCTGGCTCAGCGCTTTGTCGGGCAGATCCGCCCGCAGACCGGCGTGCTGGCCTTCATGAGTTCGGTACTGGGCAGCGTGACCATGCCGGATGCGCCGGAAATGGCCTTGTACAAGGCGAGCAAGGCGGCTTTGAATTCGATGACCAACAGCTTCGTCACGCAGTTGGGTGAGCAGAAATTGACCGTGCTGTCGCTGCATCCGGGCTGGGTGAAAACCGACATGGGCGGTGACGGTGCGGACATCGATGTTGAGACCAGCACGCGTGGGCTGGTGGATCAGGTGAATGCCTACACCGGCAAGGGCGGGCATCATTTTGTGAATTACAAGGGTGAGACGATTCCCTGGTAACAGCGGCCATTTACTATCGTGGGAGCTACAGAAGAGCGCGACCATTGTAGGAGCGAGCTCGCTCGCGAAAAACCACCGGGCGCCGCGGGGTGCCAGGCGTAACGCGTTAACGTTGACGATTTTCGCGAGCAAGCTCGCTCCTACAGGTTTTGCGTCGTCTGGTCGGGCCGGGCTTGCCCGCAAAACGGTTTTGTCTGAAACTTCGCACCTCGTCCTTCGCGGCGACCCTGGATCAGCAGACAGGGTAATCACTGAGCTGGCTAACCTGAACCCAACTTTCAGAGGAGCCGGCCAACATGCCTGCGACCCGTACCTGGTTAAAAAATCCCCTCGCCATTTTCACGGCCAACGGCCTCGACGCCCGTGGCGGCCTGGTTGTGCAAGACGGTTTGATCGTCGAAGTGCTTGGCGCCGGCCAGCAACCTTCGGCGCCCTGTGGACACGTCTTCGATGCCCGCGAGCATGTGATCCTGCCGGGCCTGATCAACACCCATCACCATTTCTACCAGACCCTTACCCGCGCCTGGGCGCCGGTGGTCAATCAGCCGTTGTTCCCTTGGCTGAAAACCCTCTACCCGGTATGGGCGCGCCTGACCCCGGAAAAACTCGCGCTGGCCACGAAAGTTGCGCTGGCCGAGTTGCTGCTGTCCGGTTGCACCACCGCCGCTGATCACCATTACCTGTTTCCGGAAGGTCTGGAGAATGCGATCGACGTGCAAGTCGAAAGTGTTCGCGAACTGGGCATGCGCGCGATGCTGACTCGCGGTTCAATGAGCCTCGGCGAAAAGGACGGAGGCCTGCCGCCGCAACAGACCGTGCAGGAAGGCGAAGTGATCCTGGCTGACAGTCAGCGGCTGATCGCCGAGTACCATGAACGTGGCGACGGCGCGCAAATCCAGATCGCACTGGCGCCGTGCTCGCCCTTCTCGGTGACCCCGGAAATCATGTCCGCCAGCGCCGACCTGGCAAACAAACTCGACGTGCGCCTGCACACCCACCTTGCCGAAACCCTCGACGAAGAAGACTTCTGCCTGCAGCGTTTCGGCCTGCGCACCGTCGATTATCTGGACAGCGTCGGCTGGCTCGGCCCGCGCACCTGGCTGGCGCACGGCATCCATTTCAATCCGGACGAAATCGCTCGCCTCGGCGCCGCCGGCACTGGCATCTGCCACTGCCCGAGTTCGAACATGCGCCTGGCGTCGGGCATTTGTCCAACGCTGGACCTGACCGCTGCCGGCGCGTTGCTCGGCCTGGGCGTGGACGGTTCGGCCTCCAACGATGCGTCGAACATGATGCTCGAAACACGTCAGGCGCTGTACATCCAGCGCCTGCGTTACGGCGCGGAAAAAATCACCCCGGAACTGGTGTTGGGCTGGGCGACCAAAGGCTCGGCGAGCTTGCTGGGGCGTACCGATATCGGTGAGCTGGCGGTCGGCAAACAGGCCGACCTGGCGTTGTTCAAGCTGGATGAACTGCGCTTCTCCGGCAGCCACGACCCGGTGTCGGCCCTGTTGTTGTGCGGCGCGGATCGGGCGGATCGGGTGATGGTCGGCGGCAAATGGCGCGTGATTGACGGCCAGGTCGAGGGGCTGGATTTAAAAGGGTTGATTGCCGATCACAGCCAGGCGGCTCGGGAGTTGATTGCGGGCGCATAAAGCAAGCGCCTGAAAACTGCGGGAGCGAGCCTGCTCCCGCAGTTGTGCGATGGGTTCAGAGACCCAACAGCGACAACATGATAAACGTCGCGAACAGCACGAAATGAGTCATCCCTTCGATGGCATTGGTTTCGCCATCGTTGAGGTTGATCGCACTAACGATCAAGGTAATGAAGATCATCACCGTCTGCACCGGCGTCATTGCCATCTGGAAAGGCTGACCGGTGTAGAGCGCCATCGCTTCCATCACCGGCACCGTCAGAATCACCGTCGACAACGACGCCCCCATCGCGATGTTGACCACTGACTGCATGCGATTGGCCAACGCGGCGCGCAGTGCGGTCAGAATCTCGGGCGCGGCGGAAATCGCCGCTACCAGTATCGCGGTGATCACCGGCGGAGCACCCGATCCTTCCAGACCCAGATCAAGGGTCTTCGACATCACTTCGGCCAACGCACCGATCACCACCACGCCAAACACCAGTGTGCCAATGGAAAACCCGAGGCTGACCGGTTTCGGCTCGTTTTCCACAGGCTCTTTCTTGCGGCGTTTTTCCGGGTAGCTGTAGCTGAAAAAGTAACTGTGCGGCCCGACCTGCATGCGCAGGAACAATGCGTAGAGCACGACCATCGCGCCAATGGTGAACCCGGAATAAATTTTCCAGTTGGCCTGCGGAATGAACTCCGGCACCACCATCGACACGCCCATGGCCGTAAGGATCATCACGCTATAACTGCGCGCCGAGTCGTCGTTGTAGGACTGCTCGCCATGCTTGATGCCGCCCATCAAGGCGGCCAAACCGAGGATGCCGTTGATGTCGAGCATCACTGCCGAATAGATCGTGTCCCGCACCAGCGTCGGCGAGGCTTCGTTGCTCATCATGATCGCCAGGATCACCACTTCGACCAGCACTGCGGCCAGCGTCAGAATCATCGTGCCGTAGGGGTCGCCAACTTTTTCCGCGAGCAGTTCCGCGTGATGGGCGACGCGCATGGACGCAGCGACGATGAAGCCGATCAGCACCAGCCCGCCGACCAGCGCTACCGCCTGCCCGCTGTGCAGTAACCAGTGCTCCAGCGGATAGGCAACGAACGCGGCGAGCAGGGCCAACAGGAGAAACTTTTCTTGCTTGATGATTGAGAGCATTACGAGCCTTTTTGCCGAGTCGAGCGAAAACAGTGTGATGAGCTACTGACTGCATCGCTTCGCTAACGTTTCGTTACATCTTTGCGCACCAGTGGATGGCGGCCGTGTTCCGGCGTGCACTTTTATCGGCCTAAATGACCTCATCGCGGGCAAGCCTGGCTCCCACAGGGAAACTCGATCCAATGTGGGAGCGAGCCTGCTCGCGATGGCCGCGCCACGGTTTAAGAATTTTGTTGTCCTGTTGGTCAGCTAATTGCATTGCTCTCGCCAACCTCAAAAAACAACACGGAGTTCGAGTTCATGCATAAACGTCCGCTGAAGAAACTGCTGGGTGCGATCGTCGCGGCCATCGGCCTGAGCGCAAGCCTGTCGGCCAGTGCCGCCGATCCGCTGAAAGTCGGTTTCGTCTATATCGGCCCGATTGGTGACCACGGCTGGACGTATCAGCATGAACAGGGGCGCAAGGCGCTGGCGGAAAAACTCGGTAGCCAGATCACCACCAATTACGTGGAAAACGTTGCCGAGGGCGCGGACGCCGAGCGGGTGATTCGCAACATGGCCAAAGACAAATACGACCTGATTTTCACCACGTCTTTTGGCTACATGAACCCGACGCTGAAAGTCGCCAAACAATTTCCCAAGGTGACGTTCGAACACGCCACCGGCTACAAGCACGACAAGAACCTGGGCACCTACCTGGCCCGCACGTATGAAGGGCGATACGTGGGCGGTTTCCTCGCGGCGAAGATGACCAAGAGCAAAAAAATCGGCTATGTCGCCTCGTTCCCGATCCCGGAAGTGATCCGCGACATCAACGCCATCCAGCTCGCCTTGAACAAATACAACCCGGGCACGGAAATCAAAGT
>JALYPE010000682.1 GCA_030856525.1 Pseudomonadota bacterium
CTCGTACACCGGCACCATCCACCAGATCGGCGTGCGACCGGCCAGCCAGATTGCCGTGCGGTAAAACTCATCCAGCAACAGATAGTGCTGAGTAGTGCCGCAGTCCTCCGAGCTTAATTGCGCGTCACGCTCGCCGAGTACGAAGCGGCTCGGGTCGATCAGGAAGAAGTGCGCTTCGGCACCCTGGCTGGCGGCCCAGACTTCCAGCAGCTGGCATTTCTTGCGCAGCTCGGCGAGTTCGCTCTCGCCAAGGCCCGGCGTGTGGCAGACCCACACGTCCATATCGCTCTGATCCGCCTGCGCCAGCGTGCCGAGGCTGCCCATCAGGAACAGACCGTGGATCGGTCGCGGCGGATTACTGCCGTGGCGTGGCTTGTAGGAAAACGATCGGGTCAGGCGCTGAGCCTCGGCGAGCGCATTGGCGTCGGGCTCGAAGCTGGACAATCCAGCCGGCGTGCTGCCGGAGACGTAGCCCGGAAGCAGCGGATGGTTGACATGAAAAAACAGCGGTAACAGGGTCAATACGCTCTGCTGGCGCGTCGACAACCCTTCCATGGCGCGGGCCATGCGACCTTCGTTCACTTTGAGAAAGCGGGCGCGCAGCTGACTGAGAACCTTGCGGTCGATTCCTTCGTCCAGATCGGGGCGGATTTCATGGGTGCGGGTCATTTCAGCTCAAACCGGCTTGCAGGGCGCGGACGTTGAAGGCCTCAGGAGAACCGGCAGTTTAGCGCCTCGTCCTGCGGACATTTAAGCTGAATTTGGTATTTCCCGTCGGATTTCTACTGAGCAGGCGGGTCGGGCCAGTAAATATGCCCGCGGAAATCCCGTAGCAGGGTTTTCCGAGGGCGATACGCCAATGCTCAGGCTGTTTCCGGAACGCTCAGAATGGTCAGCAGGGTTTGCACGCTTTGCGCGGCGTCACGACCCAGACTGGTCAGGTAACCGCCGTCGGGCTGGTCGATCAGTTCTTTTTCGTACAGGCGTTGAGCAGCAGCAATGGCTTTCGGGGCAGCGGTCTGATGAATTTTCAAACCTTCCTGGGAACTGTCCAGGTTGAAGAGTGCAAGGATTTCCAGTTCGGCAACCAACTCAGGGGTAAGCGACATAAAAGGACTCCAGACTTTCTAGGAATTAGACGACAGCGCCCCTAAGGTGAACCCGCTTGTGCGGCATGTCCAGTGCTCGCGACAGGGTTTTTTCGCCAGCGCGCATTCCCCTGTGAACTGCCTTGGAAGCAAAGCTTGCTCGCGATGAGCGATGGCGCGGTCGGTCGACAGGCTGCAGGTCAGTTGGCGCGGGCAAGTCGGACCGCCGAACCGTGCGCCTACGGTTTTATTTCTTTTCCGGCGGCAACTCAGGCAGCGCGCGCAGCGCTGTTTCATACCATTCCGTATTGAATGCGCGGTCTTCTTCAAGAATTGCGTCGATTTCCACGGCCAGGACGTGGGCCATCAGGTGCAGGATTTCCTCACGCTCATAACCCACCAGCGTCAACTTGTTGAAAGTGGCCTTGGCCGCTGGCGGATTATCGCTGTCGATCTGGTTCTGGATCGCTTCGGTCAATGTGGTTTCGGCGAACTCTTCTTCGTCCATCCCGATATCTGTTGGCTCGCTCATGGCAGGCTCCTGAAAGTTAGGGCGGCCAGTTTACCTGCATTCAGCGCGATGATGCTGTTGGCAAGACAGGCTCCGGCGTTCTATAAAACATAACTGCCAACCCCGCACGGCCTGGAGGCTTTGTAATGTTCAAGCTTTATGGATTTTCCGTCAGCAACTACTACAACATGGTGAAACTGGCGTTGCTGGAGAAAGGCTTGCCGTTCGAGGAGGTGCCGTTTTATGCCGGCCAGACTCCCGAGGCGCTGGCCATCAGCCCGCGCGGCAAGGTGCCAGTGTTGGCTGTCGAGCAAGGTTTTATCAACGAAACCGCGGTCATCCTCGAATTTATCGAACAGAGTTCACAGGCAACTCCGCTCCTGCCGGGTGATCCCTTTGAGCGCGCACAGGTTCTGGCGCTGGCAAAGGAAATCGAGCTGTATATCGAGCTACCGGGCCGCGCCTGTTATGCCGAAGCGTTTTTCGGCATGCCCGTGCCTGATCCGATCAAGGAAAAGAGCAAAGCAGAATTGCTGTTGGGCTTTGCCTCGCTCGAACGCCACGGCAAGTTCTCGCCTTATGTCGCGGGCGACAGCCTGAGCATTGCAGACCTGTATTTCCTTTACAGCGTGCCACTGGCCTGTGGTGTCGCGAAGAAGCTGTTCGATCTGGATTTGCTGGCGCAAATGCCGGCGGCCAAAGCGTTGCTGGAGCGCCTCGAGCAGAACCCTAACGTGCAGCGCATCGCTGCAGATCGGGAAGCGGCGATGCCGGCGTTCATGGCGATGATTGCGGCCAAAAGGTAGATTTGCAGTGTTCTGAAGTGAGTCATCGCGAGCAGGCACTCCCACGCGGGTGGGCACAGTCATGT
>JALYPE010000544.1 GCA_030856525.1 Pseudomonadota bacterium
CTGTGGGAGCGTGCGATGCGGCAATCCAGCTTGCCCGCGATGGGTCATGCAGCGGCCGCAAAAAATGAGACCACGGTACATCAGGTATAACGCAAATTTTTCAGTCACGGCCGCCTCACAGCCAAACGGAGCGCATTTCGTCAGCGGCAAACCGGCGCAACAGCTTTGCTGTACATCCATACAGATAATGATTGCCGGATTGCGCCTCAGGCGCCATTCTGTGCTCCTCCCGGCAAGTGATGAACGATGGTGGCTATGCAGTTGTACCTCTGTGAAAAACCTTCCCAGGCCAAAGACATTGCGGCGGTGCTCGGTGCCAGGCGACGCGGCGACGGCTGCTGGCTGGGAACGGACGTCACGGTCACCTGGTGCATTGGCCATTTGCTGGAAACCGCGCCGCCGGATGCCTACGACGCCCGTTACAAGCGCTGGGTGCTGGCGGATCTGCCGATCATCCCGGACAAGTGGAAGATGACCGTCAAACCACGCACCGCCAGCCAATACAAAGCGGTCAAGCGCCTGCTCGGTGAAGCCCATGAATTGATTATCGCCACCGACGCCGACCGTGAGGGCGAGATGATCGCCCGGGAACTGGTCGAGCATTGTCGTTATCGCGGGCCGATTAAGCGGCTGTGGTTATCGGCGCTCGATGATGCGTCGATCCGCAAGGCCCTGGCTTCGCTGAAACCCGGCGCCGAGACCTTCAGCCTGTATCACTCGGCACTCGGGCGTTCACGGGCGGATTGGCTGATCGGCATGAACATGAGCCGGTTGTTCACGTTGCTCGGAAGACAGTCCGGTTACCAGGGCGTGTTGCCGGTGGGCCGGGTGCAAACGCCAACCCTGCGTCTGGTCGTGGATCGCGATCGCAGCATTGCCGATTTCGTGCCGGTCGCTTACTGGGCCATTGACGTGCAACTGCTGCACGACGGTACGGCTTTTACCGCGCAGTGGCGCGCGCCCTCTGCCGCTTGCGACGAACAGGATCGCTGCCTGAATCAGCCGCTGGCGCAACAGGCAGCGGCGGCTATGCTCGGCGCGACGACAGCCCGGGTGATCAAACTGCGCACCGAGCGCATGCGTGAGGTCGCACCACTGCCGTTCGATCTGGGCACGTTGCAGGAAGTGTGTTCGAAAAAACTCGGGCTCGGCGCTCAGGAAACCCTCGATATCGCGCAGGCGCTCTACGAAACCCACAAAGTCATCACCTACCCGCGCAGCGACTGCGGTTACCTGCCGGTCAGTCAGCACGCTGAAGCGCCGAGCATCCTCGCGGCATTGCGCCAGGCAGATCCGGCACTGAATGCCTTGCAGGATTATCTGCAACCGCAACGCCGTTCGCGCGCCTGGAACGACGCCAAGGTCAGCGCTCACCACGGCATCATTCCCACGGCTGCGGCGAAAAATCTCGACCGGCTGGTGGGTAAACAACGAGCGGTCTATACCCTGATCCGTGCTCGCTATCTGGCGCAGTTTCTGCCCAATCACGAATACGATCGCACTCAGGCCGACTTTGACTGCGCCGGGGAATCCTTGCGCGCCGTCGGCAAGCAGATTGTCGAAGCGGGCTGGAAGCGAGCCTTGCCCGAGGCGCTGGCGCCGGCTAAAGGCCGCGAAGCACCGGCTCCGCAAACGCTGCCGGCATTGGCAGAGGGGCGTGAATGTGCAGTGGCCGACGTCAAGCTGAAGGATCTGTCGACCCAGCCACCCAAGCCGTTCACCGAGGGCGATCTGATCAAGGCAATGAAAAACGTCGCAAAACTGGTGGAAGATCCGCTGCTCAAGCAAAAACTCAAGGACACCACCGGCATCGGCACCGAAGCGACCCGCGCAGCGATCATTCAAGGGTTGCTCGATCGAGGTTATCTGATCAAGAACGGCAAGGCCCTGGCGGCGACGCCGGCTGCCTTCAGCTTGATCGACGCGGTACCGCGCGCCATCGCCGACCCGGGCACCACAGCCATCTGGGAACAAGCCCTGGACATGGTGCAAAGCGGCGAGATGAGCCTGGAAGAATTCGTCACCAAGCAAGCCGCGTGGATGAGTAAACAGGTCACGCGGTGTGCCGGCCTGAGCCTGACCATCAGCGGCCCGGCAAGCCCGGCCGGACGGGGTGCGACACCCTGGAAAACCAAACGCAAACCCGCCAAGCGCAAGCCTGCAACCGCTGCCAAACGCAGCGTAAAACCTGCCGGTAAAGCCTGATCCCACAGAAAAACTCCGCAAAAACCAAAAGGTTTTAATTCCAAAACGTCTTTGTCGGACAATATGTAGTGCCTGAAAATAATCACTACAAAATCGTTGACGCCTCCGATTTGCCCTTGCATGATGCAGACGTCACCCCGATCGGGAGACAGGCAACATGTTTGAGCAAGCTCGTCTGACCGCCGAGCTGTTACTCCGGATACACGCTGCCCACAAGGCAGATTGAAGAAGCTGACCTGGCCCGAACGTCCAGTACAAGGACGGGAAGCGCTGGCGATCAATCCTCATGAAGCTTGTGACCGACCCTCAAAGCGTCGGCAGTGGCCTAAAGGTTTTCGCCGCTTCTCCTCGTTGTGACGCTATTGCGTAGCAGTTATTCAACACGACTACATGCAGCAGATGCGTGCCCCCGTCATTACGACGGTCGAGCGCTGACGTCC
>JALYPE010000719.1 GCA_030856525.1 Pseudomonadota bacterium
TTGATGTCTTCAGCCACTTGGTGCTGCTGTTCCGCTGCCGTCGCAATTTGCGTATTCATGTCGCGGATCACGTCCACCGACTCACGAATCTGCCCGAAACTGCTGCGCGCCTCACCGATCCGCGTCACCGATTGCTGCGACACTTCCAGGCTCGCGCGCATCTGATGAGTCACCTGGCTGGTCCGTTTGGCGAGAGTGCCCAGCAATCCGTCGATCTCCGCAGTGGAGTCGGCCGTGCGTTTGGCCAGGGCTCGCACTTCGTCGGCCACCACCGCAAAACCCCGACCTTGCTCACCGGCCCGGGCGGCTTCGATGGCAGCGTTCAGCGCCAGCAAATTGGTTTGTTCGGCAATCGAGCGAATCGTCCCCAGAATCGACTGAATGTCATTGCTGTCGCGTTCCAGCTGTTGCATCGACTGCGCCGACTGCTCAATCTCCTGACTCAAGCGATCAACACTGCTCACAGCCGCATCAATCTGCTGCTGACCTTCACGCGCCTGACGCTGGCCACTGTCGGCCGACTCTGCCGCCTGGCTGCACGAGCGCGCGACTTCGTTGGCGGTTGCGACCATTTCGTGGAACGCCGTGGACACCATGTCCACCGCTTCGCGCTGACGACCGGCCGCTTCGGCCATGTCGCTCGACACCTGTGTGGAGCTTTTCGAGGTGGCGAGGATTTTCGTCGCGGCGCCACCGATGCTTTGGATCAGGTTACGAATCGCCGCCAGGAACTGGTTGAACCAGCTGGCCAGCTGCGCGGTTTCATCGCTGCCGCGGATCTCCAGGTTTTTCGTCAAGTCGCCTTCACCCTGTGCAATGCCTTCAAGGCCGCTGGCGACGCTGCGGATCGGGCGCACGATGACGCTGGCGAAACTGGCGCCGACCACGGCGAAAATCACCGCGAGCACCGCCGCAATAATTGCGATCAGCCAGGTCAACTGAGTGGCCGAGCTCATCACGTCGTCTTGTTTGATCAGGCCGACAAACGTCCAGCCCAGTTGCTCCGACGGCCAGACGTTGGCCATGTAGCGCTCGCCATTCAGCTCGACTTCCACCAGCCCTTTGCCGGCCTTGCCCAGTTGTGCGTAACCCTCGCCGAGGCTGCTCAACGGTTTGAAGTTGTGTTCCGGTTGTTTCGGATCGACCAGCACGGTGCCGGTGTTTTCCATCAACATCAGGTAGCCGCTTTCGCCCAGCTTGATCTGTTTGACGATTTCGGTGAGCTGCTTGAGCGTCACGTCGATGCTCACCACGCCACCGTTGGTCCCCAGTTTGTTGTCGATGGTGCGTACGGTGCTGACGTAGGTTGCATCATCCTCGGCCCAGTAATACGCCTCGGTGCGAAACGGCTTGCCCGGTTTGGCCTGCGCCGCTTTGTACCAGGGACGCTGGCGCGGGTCGTAGTTGTTCAGCTTCGCGTCGTCCGGCCAGGACACATAACCGCCGGCAGCCGTGCCGAGGATCGCGTAGGCGTAGGAGGGGTGGCTGTTGCCGAGGTTCTGCAGCAGGGCGAAGACTTTTTTGTCGGCCTCGCCCTGGGGAATGCTTTGCGCGTTGGCGCTCATGTAAGTCTTGAGGCTGTCATCCGATTCTTTGATCAGCGGCTGGGACGCCAGGTAATCGACGTTCTGGCTGATACCGTCGAAAAAGATTTGCATGGCATTGCTGACCTGACGAATTTCGCGACCACTGCTGTCGACGAAATTGTCCTTGGCGTCACTGCGCAAGTTCAGCACAACGAGGGTGGCGACCAGCACCACGGGCAAGCAGGCGATGATTGCAAACGCCCAGGTCAGCTTCTGTTTGATGTTCATCCGCGCTCCAGATTTTCTTGTAGGCCCACGCAGTGCAGTTGACTCGCGGATTTATTGGCAGCAATAAACGTGATGGTTGAACCCGGCTCCCTGGGTGCGGCCTCGTTTTTTATCGGAACGACCGTCGGACAAATTCCCTCGTCACTGAAGACTTCGGCTGTTGTCAGAGGAAATTGAGGGCAGGAGGGATAAATCCTACGAAGGGTATGCCTGCATTTGTCGGGTTCTGTCGCAAATCCCCTGCATTGGGTCACCAACAAGTCCCGTCAGCTCAGCTATGATCCCCATCGGTCGAAAGACATCGGCGGGTGCCTCGATAAATACGGCACAGTGTGTGCTTACTGTTCCCCACGGAACGTTCATAGGTCGGCACCCCCTCCCCCGATTGAGCAGATTGCCGTATAACGAATGACTTTCGCGTGTTTGGTAATAAAGGACCCACAATAAAAGCTGATGAAGACTCCAAAACGCATTGAACCCCTGATCGAGGACGGTCTGGTCGACGAGGTGCTGCGCCCACTCATGAGTGGTAAAGAAGCAGCTGTTTATGTGGTGCGCTGCGGCAACGAGTTACGTTGCGCGAAGGTCTACAAGGAGGCGAATAAACGCAGTTTCCGCCAGGCGGCCGAGTATCAGGAAGGCCGCAAGGTGCGCAACAGCCGACAGGCTCGGGCGATGGCCAAGGGCTCGAAGTTCGGCAAGAAAGAAACCGAAGATGCCTGGCAGAACGCCGAAGTGGCGGCCTTGTTCCGCCTCGCCGGTGCCGGTGTCCGGGTACCCAAGCCTTACGACTTCCTCGAAGGCGTGCTGCTGATGGAACTGGTTGCCGACGAGTACGGCGATGCGGCGCCGCGTTTGAACGACGTGGTGCTGGAGCCGGATCAGGCGCGCGAGTATCACGCGTTTCTGATTTCGCAGATCGTGCTGATGTTGTGTACCGGGCTGGTGCACGGTGACTTGTCCGAGTTCAACGTACTGCTGACGCCGACAGGTCCGGTCATCATCGACCTGCCGCAAGCGGTTGACGCGGCGGGCAACAACCATGCATTCAGCATGCTTGAGCGGGACGTGGGCAACATGGCGTCGTACTTCGGCCGGTTTGCGCCGGAGCTGAAGCAGACCCGTTACGCCAAAGAGATGTGGGCCTTGTACGAGGCCGGCACCTTGCACCCGGCGAGCGTCTTGACCGGTGAGTTCGACGAGCCGGAAGAGCTGGCTGACGTCGGCGGCATCATGCGCGAAATCGAGGCGGCTCGCCTGGATGAAGAACGCAAGCAAGCGGTGCGCGCGGCAGACGATGCGCCACCGGGCAAAACCGAAGAGCCGCCTCCGCCCTGGATGCAGTGATCGGTTAAACAAAACCCGGCTTCGGCCGGGTTTTTTGTGGGTGACAGGTTGGCGTGGATAGTACTGACGCCTTCGCGAGCAAGCCCGCTCCCACAGGTTT
>JALYPE010000725.1 GCA_030856525.1 Pseudomonadota bacterium
ACACGACTATGCGTTCGGTCTGGGCACTGGCACCGGCCTCTACCGTGGCGTCGAAGACCCGCTGGCGTTGCCGCGTTTCGGCGTCAGCCAGCGCACCGCGCGCAACCCGGAATTGTTGTCGTGGCGCATTTATCGCGGGGCAAGGCCATGAGCCGCAGCAACTACCTCAAACACCTGGCCATGAGCATGGGCACCAAACTGGCGATGATCGCTTTGCGCTTGCTGCGCAACGTGTTGCTGGCGCGGATACTGGGCCCGAGCGAACGCGGTCTGTTCGCGCTGCTCAGCGTCCTGCCCGACCTGATCAGCGCCGCCACCAGCGGCGGGCTCAATTCGGCGGTCGGGTATCAGGCGGCCAAGCAGCGGCCGATGGGGTTGTTGCTGAGCCAGGTGTTGGTCTTTGGCTGTCTGCTCGCCGGGCTGTTGACGGTGCTGGTAGTGACGCTGACCCGCGAGTTCGGCGCCGAACTCGACATCACCACGCAACTCGGTCTGCTCGCCTGGCTGTTGCTGCTGGCGGTGCCGTTGACCGTGCTCAAAAGTGGTTTGCTGACGTTGCACAACGCCTCCGGCGGGATCATGGCGTTCAACGTCCTGCGCCTGATTGAGTCGCTTGCGCCGCTGCTGTTGTTTCTCGCCCTGTTCTGGATGTGGAAAGACGCCGCGCTGGAAGCTGCGTTGATCAGTTGGCTGGCGGGCATCAGCCTGGTGGTGCTGGCGGGCTGGTTCTGGCTCAAGCGCGCGCAGCCGCTGAAACTGCAATGGGACCGCGCCAGCCAGAACGAGCTGCTGCGTTTCAGTGCCCGCAGTCATCCCGATCTGCTCTTCCAGCAAGTCATCCTGCGTTCCGATTACCTGTTCATTGGCGCCCTGCTCGGCAGCACGGCGCTGGGTCATTACGCGATGGCCAGCGCCGCCGCCGAATTGCTGCTGATCGTTCCGGAAGCGGTGACTACACCACTGATGAAACGCCTGCTGCAGCAGGATGAGGGCATGGACAAAGTCACCCCGCTGGCGCTGCGCCTGACCGCGACGGTGATGCTCGGCGCCTGCCTGACCATGGCGGTGATTGGCGAATGGCTGATCGTCACGCTGTTCGGCGCCGCTTATCAACCGGCGTACCCGGCGTTGCTTGCGCTGCTGCCGGGCCTGCTCGGCCTGTGCTACGCGAGCATTCTGCGCCTGGACTTGCTGGGCAAAAACCGCCCCGGCACGATCTCGTTGTTGATGGGCCTCGGCGCCTTGCTCAACCTGGCGCTCAACCTTGTGCTGATCCCCTTGTACGGCATCGTTGGCGCCGCAACGGCTTCGTCCATCGCTTATCTGGCGGTGACCGTGGCACTGCTGGTGATGTATTGCCGATTGAGCGGCGTGCCGGTCTGGCAAACCCTGATCATCCTGCCCAGCGACTTCAGCCCGATGTTGCAAATGCTGCAGCGGAAGTCGGCATGACACGCTTGATCCTGCTCTTCAGCCTGGGCCTCGCTGTGAGCGCTCAGGCAGCGCCCATGCGTTGGGCGGACATACGCGATGGCAGCCTTTTCCTGCAACCGGACAGGCCCGATACCTTGACGGTTCGCTGGGTCCCGGCATGGCAGGCCGATGCCAACGAAGAGCGTATTTACCTGCTTGATGGCCAAGGCAAATTGCACGGCGAACGGCTGATTGCCGCCAGCGAAAGCCGTGGCACTCAGAGCTGGCCGCTGGTGCCTAGCGCGGCCAGTTATCGCCTGGAGATCCCGGGCTACAGTTTCCGCAGTTATCGCATTGAGCATGACGCCCACACCGTGGCGTTGTTCGCCCCGGCCAAGGTGCATTTCAGCGCTGAAACGCGCAGCGGTGATGAGTTGTATTTCAAAGTCGCACCTGGCGAACGTGCGGTGCTCGCCGGCAAATTCCACGGCGGCGTCAGCGCTTTGCAGGCGCAGCGCGCAGGCGATAACCAACACGTGGCACTGGAGCTCAAACCTTATCGAGCTTATTGGCAGTTCGATAAAGTCGAATTACCCGTCAGCCAGCAAGAACAGGTCTGGCGCCTGCGCCTGCAAGGCAGCGGCAAAGCGGCATTCTGGCTCGACGGCACGGCGAACCTGTTCGCGCAAAACCCGCAGCAGCTCAAACCCGTGCGTGAAGACGTCGGCCAGACCCGTTTGACGTTGCACAAAAAAGTCCTTGGAAAAACCCCGAACCTGGGCATCGCTCTGCCTTACGTGCTGCCGCCGCCTGCCAGTTTCGCGGCGCTCGACGCGCTCAAATTGCAAGCGGCCACCTTTTACAGTTTTGTCGATATCACCGCCAATGATCCACAGTACGAAGATGCGTTTCGGGCGCTGTACCAGAACCGCTTCGGCATCACTCAGGATTTGACCTTGCTGGCCGGCAGCCAACGCCAGGCCGATCTGCGCGCCGACACCATGAGCAACTCCGGCCTCGACGCCTGGCTCGCGGCCACACGCAAGCTGGGTGGCAAAGGCACGCACTACATCGGTTTCGCCGACGAACCCAACCTCAATTACGCCGATTACGCCAGCTATCAAAGCATCTTCAACAGCATGGCCCGGCAAGTGCGCAGCGACCCGGCCAATGCCAAGGCCGGCGTGCGCATCGCCATGCCCGCCACCTCACGGCTGATCAACGGGCCGTTTGCCGACAATGCGGCCGACAAGCGCGGCATCGATTGGGCCAAGCGTCTGCTGGCGGAATCCCCCGACCAGATCGATGCGTTGGCGTGGCACGAGTGGATGATTCGCGACCTGCTCGCCACCCGCGTCTACCGCGACAGCGTTCGCCGCGCCGCCGATCTGGTCGGGCTCGACGCCCAGGGACGGCCTCGCAAGGCGTTGCTGCTGGACCAGACCAACATGTCCAGCGGCTCGAGCCTGAGCCCCTACGATCAGGAAACCCATTTCGCCGCGCTGTGGTGGACCTCGGTGGTCATCAACTCCGCGCAGGATGGCTTGCTCGACATGTTGAGCTGGTTCCAGGCCGCCGATGAACCGAACTACCCCAAGGGTATGGTGCGCGTGCTCGGCGAAGACCGCTTCGAACTGAAACCGGTAGGCCTGGCTCAGCAATTCATCCAGCAACACTGGCTGCACAATGTGCTTGGGCTGGAAAACGATGCGTTCGAGGTCGACGTGCTGGCCATGGCCGAGGACGCCAAGCGCAGCCTGCTGGGGGTCAACAAAGGTACGCGACGTCAGCAGGTGAATGTGGGTGCAATCGCCTGCCCGCTCGCTGGCGCGTCACTGCGGTACTTCGGCGCCGACAATCGTGCCCGCGACGCACCGTTCAGTTGCCGCGACGGTCGCGTCAGCTTCGATTTGCCGGGGGAAACTCTCTTCGCCCTGAGCTGGAGCGCTTCATGATTCCTAATCGCATGGTTTGCCGCGCAAGCATTTGGCCGCACGGTGAGCCTCTCCATCAACGGTCAATACCGTCAGGAGCCAGTCAGATGAGTTTTTTTTTGAAGAAGCTTGCCCAGCACATTAGACAAAAAGGTTGGCGCGCCACTGCCGCCAAAGGCTGGAAGCGTTATGTATTTTTTCACCTGGAATTATTGTGGATGGAGCGCGACCTGGTCACGCCGATCCCGCCGTATAAACTGCGACCGTACCCACCGCTGAAAGTCGTCGCCATCACGCCGGAAAACGCCGTGGCGTTCACGCGCAACTTTGGTGATCGCGTGGACACCATGGCCGAACTGGCCCGTGAAGGTTTCACCGGGCAGATGCACGTGGACGACGCCGGTGATGCGGTCGCCTTCATCTGGGGCGCCACCCGCGACTATCACGACAAGCACCACTACGGCTGCAGCTTTGCGGTAAAACCCGGCGAGTTTTTCGAGTTTGGCGGCGAACTGAGCCGCGCTTACTGGGGCACCCGGTTGTCGATGGACGTGCAGACCCGACTGTGGAAAACCATGCAGGCGCAAGGCTGCAACAAAGTGGTGGATGTGTGCGACTCGAACAACATTCCGGCATTGAAGCTGCACATCCGCACGGGCTACAGAGAACAAGGGCGAGTCATGAACGTCTACGGGTTGTTTGGCCGTTGGCGCTTCTATCGGGAAACCCGTTACAGCGGTTCGCGCCTTGATGCCCTGCGCAAACCGGAACGTTCAACCGTTACAGCATCGGTGACCTGAGCTTATGGCAGCGCGATTCGAATGGCGCACTTCATTGTGCGCAGCAGATTTTCCCGCAGCGGCTTACGAAGCGCTGCGCCTGCGAGTGATGGACCACACGCCATTCAACGCGCTCGCCTGGATGTGCGCATCCGAACAGGCGCTGAGCGGCGCCGATCGTTTGCACGTGCTGCTTGGCTGGCAGGGCACCGAACTGGTGTTTTGCCTGCCGCTGGTGGCCTCGGTCGAGCGCTTCGGCAGGTTGCCGTTTCGGGTGCTGCATCATCTCGGCTATCCGCTGACTGACCGTTTGGCATTGCTCGCTCGCGTAGACGCCGACGACATGCGCAAGGCGTTGATCGAGATTCGCCGACGGTTGCCGCATGCCCTGCTGCAGCTCAACGAACTGTCCGAACCGATCGGCGCCGAGAGCGCGCTGACCGAATGGATGGCCCACAGCTCAACCGGTGAACGGCGCCTCAGTTGCCGCGTGCCGGTGCACTTGATCAGCGACGCCGATCGCCAGGAAGTCTCCGGTGACCCGCGCTACAAACTGCGTCGGGCGCGTAAACGGATTGCGGCCTGCGGTGCCGAAATCCGCCGCATCACGCCCGATGCGTCGAGCATGGGGCCTTTGCTACAGGCCATCAGCGAAGTCGAAGCGGTGAGCTGGAAAGGCGATGAAGGCGTGGGAATTTTCTCCGACGACCGTCATCGGCAATGGATGGACAGCGCTTTCACCGCCCTCGCCGCGCAAGGTCTGGTACGCGTGGTGGTGTTGGAACTGGACGGCCGTTGCATCAGTTATCGACTGGGTTTGCTGGAACAGGGTCGGCTGTACGATTACAACCTGGCATTCCTGCCGCAACACGCCGATCTGGGCAGTGGTCGGGTGCTGCTGGAAGAATGGATTCGCTGGGGGCTGGACGACAATTGGCGCTGGATCGATGCGTCGCGGGTCAGTCTGGAAAACTCCAGCCATCAGCTGCATGAACGCATGAGCGGCCAGCTTGAGCATTGGCGCTGGAGTTTTTATTCGTGGCGTCCCAGCGGCCTGGCACTCGGATTTGCCTTGCGCAGCTGGCAGCGATGCAAACCATGGCTGCAAAAATGGCGTGCCAGACGGGCAACAGCGACGGCGCCAGCGGCACCCGTGCCGACCGCCAAAGTGGCCGCCACCATCGAACCTCAAAGGGAGAGCGAACATGCCACGCCAAGTCATAGTCAACGCTGATGACTTCGGTCTCAGCCCGTGCGAGAACGCGGTGATTCTGGGTGCGTTTCAAGCCGGGGTGATCAGTTCTGCCACGGCGATGGCGAACATGCCCGCGTTCGAAGCCGCCTGCGCCATGGCTCGACACCCGTTGCTTGAAGGTCGGATCGGGCTGCATTTCAACCTCACTTACGGCCGGCCTTTGAGCCAAAGCATTCTCGCCCGTGCAAATTTCTGCGACAGCGCCGGCGTCTTCGATCTCAACCTGCCGCGTCACCGTTTGCGGCTCAATCGTCAGGACCGCAACGCGGTGCTGGAAGAACTCGAAGCGCAATGGCAACGCTGCCTCGACAACGGCGTGCGGCCCAGCCATCTGGATTCACATCAGCACGTGCACAACATTTGGCCGATCGGTGAAATTGTCGCGCGTTTCGCCGCGCGTCAGGGCGTTGCCGTGCGGCTGGCGCGCAACGTAGGGCAAAACCTCAATCTGCCTAAACGGGTTTTCAAGGAACTGCTCAACCGGCGTTTGCGCAGCCTGGCCGGCACCACGGCGGATTACGTTTGCACGCCTGTCGGCTTGCGCGACGGTGAGGTGCCAACCGATGGCGTGCTGGAAATTGTCGCGCACCCGACCCAGCTAGGCGCTGATTTCGGCGACGCTTACCTGTCGCCCAAGGAGTCGCTCAAAGCCCTGCTGACGCAGCGTCTGCCGGGCGTCCCACGTGTTTGCTATGGCGTCCTCGGCGCGGCTGCGGAGGGCCGTGCGGCGTCACTGGAAAGGTCTACATAAATTGCAACATATTCAAAGCTGGCGCTTTGATATGAGTCCCACCGCGTGATCTATACCCAACAAGAACGTCCCCACCACACCTTGGCTCCGGCTTAGGAGAGCGTCATGAAAGTCATCGACAAGCTTCGCGAACAAATCAAACAAAAAGGCCTTAGCCGCATGTTTCGCACGCTTTGGAGGCGCTATGTATTTTTTCATTGGGAGTTGCTCTGGATGGAGCGCGACCTCGTCAGCCCCGTGGCGCCGCACAAGCTGCGCCCTTATCCGCCGGTACGAATGGCGGTGATTACCCCGCACAACACCAGCGCGTTCGCCAAGCACTTCGGCGACCGCATCGGCACCATGGCCGAACTCGCCGCCGACGGGCATACCGGCCACATGTACCTGGACGAGGAAGGCAATGCCATCGGCTTTATCTGGGCCAGCACCCGCGACTACCATGATCGCCACTATTACGGCTGCTGGTTCCCGGTCAAACCTGGAGAGTTTTTTGAGTTCGGCGGCGAAATGATCCGCGCCTTTTTCGGCACCAGTCTGTCGGTGGACGTGCAGGTCGCCCTATGGGAAACCATGGCCGCCAAAGGCTGCAACAAGGTGGTGGATGTGGTCGAAACCCACAACATTCCGGCAATGAAACTGCACATCCGCATGGGCTATCAGGAGCAGGGCCGCGTGACTCACGTCTACGGTCTGTTCGGCTTGTGGAAATTCTATCGGGAGACTCGGTACACCGGCTCGCGCCTCGACCCGCTGCGCAAACCGGGTCGTCCTGTGGTTACGGGCGCGGCGAGTGCGTGAAATTCGAGTGACGACCGCTTGCTTCCCGTCGCACTGCTCTCGCGTTTTGCCGGGACTGTTGGCGGCCAGTCGGATTGCCGCACCTCACACTAACTCAAGGGATTTTGGGCGATCTGCAGGAGGCAGATCGCCGCTAAACCTGTAGGAGCCGAGCTTGCTCGCGAGGGCCAGCCCGCCTTCCCCTGCCCAGTCATACGATCTCTTAACAAAAATATCCAGACTGCTTAAGGAGTCAAGCAGTCGCGGAACCGCGCTTCATCTAGCCTTTAAAACCAACCACCCTTGCCCACCCCATCCAATTCCGGTAAAACTCAAGAGGTTGTACGATGACATAATAAAAACACGAAGCCATCCTGGAAGATGGCACGCACCCCTTTCGAGAACCTGCCATGACCCGCCCCGCCCTCGCTTCATCCACCCCAACGCCTTTTCCCCGTCACATCGCCGTGCTCATTCTGTTGTGCATGGGCTGTGCTTTCGCCGGCAATCATGTGGCCGCCCGGGTCGCTTTCGATGATGGCGCCGGGGTGTTGCTGGCGATCCTGATGCGCTCGGGCGGGACGCTGCTGGTGCTCGCCGCGCTGGTGCTGTGGCAACGACAAAGTCTGCGTTTGCCCGCGGGCGCCTGGCGCTGGCAATTGCTGTTGGGTTTGCTGATCACCGCGCAAAGTCTGTGCCTTTACTCCGCCGTCGCGCGGGTGCCGGTCGCCCTGGCGTTGCTGGTGGCGAACGTCTTCCCGATTCTGCTGGCGCTGCTCACCTGGGCGCTGGGCGGAGCACGGCCGACGGCGCGCACGGCCGCACTGATGGGGCTGATTCTGGTGGGGCTGGTCTTTGTGCTCGACGTGCCCGGTCGCCTGTCCGCCAATGGCAGTGTTGGCCCGCAATGGCTGCTCGGCGTGGGCCTCGCGTTTTGCGCCGCCACTGTATTCGCCTGCGCCCTGTGGATCACCGATCACAAGTTGTCTCAGGTGCGCGGTTCGGTGCGCAGCCTGCTGACCATTTTTATCGTCTTCAGCAGCGTTAATCTCGCGGGATTGACCGGCGCACTCCCCGGCGGCCTGAACTTGCCGGCGACGTCCACCGGTTGGCTGGCCCTCGCGACGCTGGTGGTGCTGTATGGCACGGGATTCATCGTGTTGTTCATTTCCGTGCCGCGTCTGGACATGCCGCGCAATGCGCCGGTGATGAACATCGAACCGCTGGCAACATTGCTGATGGGCTGGATTGTGCTGGATCAGATGCTGAGCGCAGGCCAGGTGTTAGGCGGCGTGATTGTCGTGACCGGCATTGTGCTGCTGACGTATCGCAAAACTGAGACGAAGGTAGAAGCGAAAGCCGGGTCTCTGTAGGAGCCGGTTTGCTGGCGATAGCGAAGTGCCTGACGACATGAATGTGAGGTTGAAATCGCTTCGCCGGCAAGCCAGCTCCTAGAGGGGTCGCTAGTGGTGCGACTTGAGAACCAGCCGCTCAGCGCGGTTTGATCACTACCAGCAGATCCGTGAAATGCTCGATGCTGATCGGTAGGTTATCTGCCAGGGTGGCCAGCGCGGCATTGGTATCGTCGAGGCGAAAAACCCCGGACACCCTCAATGCCCGCAGCGCTTGTTCGTCATACCGCACCAGGCCGTGGCGGTAGCTGGCCAGCGCTTGCAGGACTTCGCTGAGTGGTCGGTCGTCGACTTTCAGCAAGCCGCGTGTCCAGGCATCCGGGTCGGCGTTGCCGATGGCGCGCGGTGCGTGCACCCTGTCCTGTTTCATCAAAATTTGCTCGCCGGCCTTGACGTTCACCGCCTCGAAGCCTTCGGCTTTGGCGGCAACAACAGATTCGAGCACGCTGACCACCGTGGCGCCGTCCGCTTCGCGCTTGACCAGATAACGGGTCCCAAGCGCCGTCGCTGTGCCTTGGTCGGTGCGCACTACGAACGGTCGTTTGGCGTCCTTGGCCACTTCCACCCACAACTCCCCCGCCAATAATTCAATGACCCGTTGTTGCCCGTCGAACTTCACGTCCAGCGCCGAGTGGCTGTTGAGTTGCAGGTGGCTGCCGTCCGACAACGTCACTTCGCGCCGCTCGCCCACGCCGGTACGCTGATCGGCCATCCAGATCGGCAGGTTGTCGACCCCGACCCTGCCACACACCAGCACACCCAGCAGCGCTAAAGCCTGAGCACCGCGACCCGCGGCGGATCGACCCGGTCGCGCAAAGGCCTGCTTCAACGCAACCCGCGCTGGCGCGGCCGGCAGTTCATCGAGAGTGGCCCATAAGCCACGCATACGTTCGACAGCAAGCGCATGCCGTGGATCGGCTGCGCACCACGCATCGAATTTTGTACGCTCGGCGTTGCTGGCGGAGTCGTCATGCAGCAGTATCAGCCAGCGCGCCGCCTCGTTAATCATCTGCTCGGTGGGTGGTTTCACGATGGCTGATCCGCCCCGTACAAAGTGTTGTAACAATGCACCATTGCCGCCGCGACGTAGTTCTTTACCGTGCTGGCCGACACCTTCAATTCAAGCGCGATCTCGCTGTACGTCAGCCCATCGAGCCGACTCAGCAGAAACGCCTCGCGATTTTTGCTCGGCAAACCGGCGAGCATCACGGCGATTTTTTCCAGTGCCTCAAGCGCGACGTGGATCGCCTCGGGATCCGGCATGCCGGCATCACTTGCCTGATTCGCCAACGCCTCGAGATACGCTTGCTCGATCCGCCGGCGTCGTGCGCCATCGATCAACAGGCGCCCGGCCATGGTCGCCAGAAACGCCCGAGGCTCCTTGATGGTGTGCGGATCGGTCAGTGTCAGCACCCGGATGAATGCGTCCTGCGCCAGATCGGCCGCCCGTTGGGAACAGCCGAGTTTCTTCCGCAGCCAGCCGTGCAACCAGGAATGGTGATCGCTATAAAGCTGAGTGAATGTCCGATGACGGCTCGCCAGATCGTCATCCGCCACGGAAAAGTCGCGCATACGAAAAAATTTCTCAAATAAGAAAGATTACCAGTAGCGACAACGATGACAGCAAATCTACGGCAGAGCAAGCCACCGAGAGGGGCGAATTTTCCTGAGAAGCAATGTTTTTGCGATCGAGGTCAGTGCTCCGGCGCAACCATGCGGAACCTGATATTGATCTCACTGGAAACAAAGCTGTCCGCCCATTCGCCCTCGCCCAGTTTGAAGTCGGCGCGCCTGAGGACCAGCTCGCCATCGAAGATACCGATGGCGTCCTCGGACTTCAGCAGCACGGGCACCTCCACCGCGCGCGTAATGCCGCGCAATGACAGCGTACCGCTGATCAAATAGCGGTCATCGCCCAGCGCTTTTACGGCGGTCGAATGGAAGCTCGCCTGCGGATAAGTCGCTGTGTCGAACCAGGCAGGTTTTTTCAGTTCGTCATTGGCGTCGCTGCTGCCGGCATCGATGCTGCCGAGTTCGATAACCAGTCCCGCGCGGGAAACCGCAGGATTTCGGGTGTCAAAAGCCAGGGTGCCACGAAAGCTGGCAAACGTGCCGTAAACCCGCGCGCCCATCTGGTGATAGGTGAAACTGATCGTGCTGGCGGTGTCGTTGACCTCGGTGTACTCGACCGCCTCGGCCCACGGCAACGCACCGATTAACAGGGCTACAACCCCTGCGGCAGGACGCAGGAATCGACGGTTCATGGGCTTCTCCGAAAGCGCGGTACCAAGACTTAAGCAAAGATTCGCCGTGGGCGCGAATCCCGCTTGCGCTTTGCGCGTCGATCAATCCGTACGGTTAACCGACTTGACGAGGTTGTTACGCAATTTCACCACGGATTTTTGCAGCTGCACGAATTCGTCCGGAGTCAGCCCGGTGGCTTGTTCAAGGCCGTTTTCCGGTTGGTTTTCCCGTACTTCGCGACCTTGTTTCGTCAGCTTGATCCGTACCTGGCGCTCGTCAGCCGGGTCGCGTTGGCGCTCCAGAAACCCCATCGCCTCCAGTTTTTTCAGGATCGGCGTGAGGGTGTTCGATTCAAGGAAAAGTTTTTCGCCGAGGCTGCCCACGGTTTGATCGTCCTGCTCCCACAACGCCACGAGGGTGATGTATTGGGTGTAAGTCAGCCCGAGTTGCTCGAGGATGGGTTTGTACGCCTTGCCGAACGCGAGGTTGGTGGAATAGACCGCAAAGCACAGGAAATCGGCGAGTTTGAGGTCGGCGGAGTCGGCTTTGTCAGGGGCGTTCATGTGAGTCCTCGGAAGCGGATGTTTCGCAAGGGTCGAACTATACGGCG
>JALYPE010000734.1 GCA_030856525.1 Pseudomonadota bacterium
GAACCTGGCATCCAACGAATACTTCTCGGCCGTCAAACGCAGCGTCTTGAAGGCCCGCATCATCAATACCGAGTTCAAGGATCTGAAAAACGGCCAATACAAGATCATCAGCTTTTACGCGAAAAAGGCTCGCGGCATGATGAGCCGCTTTGTCATTGATGAGCGTATCGATGCCCCCGCAGGGCTCAAGCAGTTCGACGTTCAGGGCTACCGCTACAGTACCGAGCACTCCACTACGGACAACCTGGTATTCCTGCGCGACCACGCACCGCAGTAGCGCACTCTGTTAGCGCACTGCAACTCAAACTTGGTAGTGCGCCTCCGTTAAACTGTCCAACAACTTCCGCTACTGTTTGCCAAGCTCTTGGCGCCAATTAAACAACAACTACTTATCTAACTTTTATTTCACTCGACATCTTTCGAATTTTTTTGTGGTGGCACAAAAAATATTTTCCGATAGTGGCACAAAAATATCTCACCCCTCAAAACCCCTGTTTACAAAGGGTTCGAGGGATGTGCCAGCATTCTGAAACCACTGCCATACAGTTCAATATTTCAAAAAATTTCGAATTTCGCGATGGGCGGCCAGGAACTATGTCTACACTCGCAGCTCATACCACCGGTACCGATTATCTCTGAACATGTACGAGATAACTTACGCAGGGCTGAAACCCACATAGCCAAGTTGTCACAATAACTTTGGCTAAATGAGCTCTGCATCGGGCACCGCCGGCTGACTCACAGGATTGCACCATTGTCACCCCTGCACAGCCGAGGCGACATTTTGACAGCGTGCTTTTCGGAGCACCTAACCGCTTGATTTTTGGGCGATGGGCCTGACGTCGAGCGAGCAGGATTTTTGCACAAAGGACCTCAGGCCAGAGGATCCAGCTGCATAACAGGGCAAGTCATAACAATAAGGCCTAGTTGCGCACATCTTGAGTGCATTTATTTGGACACTCGGAACTTAGATGCCTGCACACGGCACCGTGGCGCTTGTTAGCCACACTTCCGAGTGCGCTATGACCACTGGACACCATAACTTCAGCCATTTAATGGCTTGTTGAAAACAGTCTTGATTTCGATTAACGAGAGGTAAATGCGATGCGCATCAGCATATTTGGTTTGGGTTACGTGGGTGCAGTATGTGCCGGTTGCCTGTCTGCTCGGGGCCATGACGTCGTAGGCGTGGATGTTGCCAAAGACAAGATCGACATGATCAACTCCGGCAAATCGCCAATCGTTGAACCGGGTCTGGGCGAACTTCTGGCCAAGGGTATCAATACCGGCAAACTGCGCGGTACGACCAACTTCGCCGAAGCGATCCGTGACACCGACGTGTCGATGATTTGCGTTGGTACGCCGAGCAAGAAGAACGGCGATCTGGAACTGAACTACATCGAGGCCGTGTGCCGCGAGATCGGTTTTGTACTGCGTGACAAGACCACCCGCCACACCATCGTGGTTCGTAGCACCGTGTTGCCGGGCACCGTCGCAAACGTCGTCATCCCAATTCTCGAAGATTGCTCGGGCAAAAAGGCTGGCGTTGATTTCGGCGTAGCCGTCAACCCTGAATTCCTGCGCGAAAGCACCGCGATTGCTGACTACGATCATCCTCCGATGACCGTTATCGGCGAGTTCGACACTGCATCCGGTGACGTTCTGCAAGCGCTGTACGAAGAGCTCGACGCACCGGTCATCCGCAAGGACATCGCTGTTGCCGAGATGATCAAGTACACCTGCAACGTCTGGCACGCCACCAAGGTGACCTTCGCCAACGAAATCGGCAACATCGCCAAAGCTTGCGGCGTCGATGGTCGTGAAGTAATGGAAGTGGTTTGCCAGGACAAGCAACTGAACCTGTCGCAGTACTACATGCGCCCTGGTTTCGCTTTCGGCGGCTCTTGCCTGCCAAAAGACGTACGCGCCCTGACCTACCGCGCCGGCGCTCTGGACGTGGAATCGCCGCTGCTGAACTCGCTGATGCGCAGCAACGAATCCCAGGTGCAGAACGCGTTCGACATCGTTTCCAGCCACGACAAGCGCAAAGTTGCCCTGCTGGGCCTGAGCTTCAAGGCCGGTACCGATGACCTGCGCGAAAGCCCGCTGGTTGATCTGGCAGAAATGCTGATCGGCAAAGGCTACGACCTGAGCATCTACGACGCCAACGTTGAATATGCCCGCGTTCACGGTGCGAACAAGGATTACATCGAGTCGAAGATTCCTCACGTCTCGTCCTTGCTCAACTCCAACTTCGATGAAGTGATCAACAACTCCGACGTGATCATCCTTGGCAACCGTGACGAGAAATTCCGCGCCTTGGCGCAGAACGCTCCGGAAGGCAAGCAAGTGATCGACCTGGTCGGTTTCATGTCTAAAGCCACCAGTGTGAGTGGCCGGACTGAAGGCATCTGCTGGTAACCGGCAGGTTGTAAG
>JALYPE010000551.1 GCA_030856525.1 Pseudomonadota bacterium
GTGTACAATGCGCCGCGTTTTACTGTGACCCCCCTTGCGTACCCACGCAAAAGGCCTTCAAGGCTAGCTGCCTTGTTAACTCCGCCCGGCCATAAGCCGGACGGGTTCGATTTCGTCACAGATAAAAACAAACAGGTGACGCATGACCGTTGTAAATACGCTGAACTCCTGGTGCCTGCGCTGGGGTTTGATCGGCGCTGCTTGAAATCGCAACCGAGCAGCAACGTCTAGTGAACATCATCAAACCTTGCGTGAGACCCTTTTCATGAGTGGACAAAACTCGCATTCAGGCGAGCTGAAACGCGGCCTGAAGAATCGTCATATTCAACTGATCGCCCTCGGTGGGGCGATCGGTACCGGCCTGTTCCTCGGCTCGGCTGGTGTGCTGAAATCCGCCGGCCCGTCGATGATCCTCGGCTACGCCATCTGCGGCTTCATCGCTTTCATGATCATGCGCCAGCTCGGCGAAATGATCGTCGAAGAGCCGGTCGCCGGCTCCTTCAGCCACTTTGCGCACAAGTACTGGGGCGGATTCGCCGGGTTCCTGTCGGGCTGGAATTGCTGGATCCTGTACATTCTGGTGGGCATGTCGGAGCTGACTGCGGTCGGCAAATACATTCACTACTGGGCGCCGGACATCCCGACCTGGGTTTCCGCAGCCGGTTTCTTCGTGCTGATCAACCTGATCAATCTGGCCAACGTCAAAGTCTTCGGTGAGGCCGAGTTCTGGTTCGCGATCATCAAGGTTGTGGCGATCGTCGGCATGATTGCCCTGGGCAGCTATTTGCTGGTCAGCGGAAACGGCGGCCCGCAAGCTTCGGTGACCAACCTGTGGTCGCACGGCGGTTTCTTCCCGAACGGCGTCAGCGGACTGGTGATGGCCATGGCGATCATCATGTTCTCCTTCGGCGGTCTGGAAATGCTCGGCTTCACTGCAGCGGAAGCCGACAAGCCGAGAACCGTGATCCCGAAAGCCATCAACCAGGTGATCTACCGGATTCTGATTTTCTACATCGGCGCGCTGGTCATCCTGCTGTCGCTGACGCCATGGGACAGCCTGCTGGCTACCCTCAATGCGTCCGGCGATTCCTATAGCGGCAGCCCGTTCGTGCAAGTGTTCTCGATGCTTGGCAGCAACACCGCTGCGCACATCCTCAACTTCGTGGTGCTGACGGCGGCATTGTCGGTGTACAACAGCGGCACTTACTGCAACAGCCGCATGTTGTTGGGCATGGCCGAGCAGGGCGATGCGCCGAAGGCACTGGCGAAGATCGACAAGCGCGGCGTGCCGGTGCGTTCACTGCTGGCCTCAGCGGCAGTGACGCTGATCGCCGTATTGCTGAACTATTTGATTCCGCAAAGTGCGCTGGAGTTGTTGATGTCGTTGGTGGTCGCCACGCTGGTGATCAACTGGGCGATGATCAGCTACTCGCATTTCAAGTTCCGCCAGCACATGAACAAGACCAGTCAGACGCCGTTGTTCAAAGCATTTTGGTATCCGTACGGTAATTACGTCTGCCTGGCATTTGTGGTGTTCATTCTTGGGGTGATGCTGCTGATCCCGGGGATTCAGATTTCGGTGTATGCGATCCCGGTGTGGGTTGCCTTCATGTGGGTTTGCTACGGCATCAAAAATAAACGTCGTGATGCCGGCGCAGCGTTGATCGATACCGCGACCCGGTAGGAAAGAGATGACAACAAAACAGCCGGCTTCTGCCGGCTTTTTTGTCTGCAGTCCTACGCATGCGGGCGATAGACTGGCTGAGCCAAGTTGGATATCAGGAGGAGCAAAGCATGGGCGAAGGGCTGACACATCACGAAATTAACGGCGGGGCACTGGGGCGGGAAGAGGCTCAGGCACTGATTGATCACCACGGTTTGCCGCTGCGCTTTATCGAGGTGGACTTCACTGACGTCGATCTGTCGCGCCTGGTACTGGATGGCTGCGAATTTCAGCGCTGTAACCTGACGCGTACACAGTTGCTGGGCGCTCGATTGGAAGGGACCCAGTGGACAGGCTGCCGGGGTGCCCACGCGGTTTTTGAGGCAGCGCAGCTTCTGGAAGCCTCTTTCAACCGGTGCGATTTGAACAACACGCGATGGCAGCGAGCGAAACTGGCGCAGGTGGTTTTTGACGGATGCAAGCTGACGGGTGCCAACTTCAGTCACTGTTCGAGTCTGGGGCTTTCGTTCAGAGAAACACGACTTAACAGTGCCTTTCTACCGGGCGTGTCATTCGCCAGAAGCACGCTCACTGCCCTGGATTTTTCAGATGCGGACTTGAGTGATGCAGACTTTCGCAAAGCCGAATTCGTGGACTGCAGTCTGGCCCATGCCCGCATCAACGGAGCAACCTTCGCGGGTGCGGACTTGCGCGGAGCCGATTTGAGTGGTTTCCGGCTCAATGACGCCAAATTGTTCAAGGGGGCAGTGATTTCGCGCGCACAGGCCTCGATGTTGCTATCGGAACTGGGCTTGTCTGTCGCTTGATCAGCGGCCTGCCGAGCAGTCGCTGTCGACTTCCAATGCTGGTCTAGCGGATGCCCGACGGGTATTCGTCCTGGTTCTACATCATTAGCGGTGTTTTCCTACAGCGATTCTGGAAACTTCAAGAAATCAGCAACAGCGTCAAGATTTGGGAAGTTACCTACAACGGATGCCGTAATTATTATTTTAGTCTGACGCTCCAATTCACATGGAGTGCGAAGAGTAATGGCCAGCCATAGCTACATGACGATTACCGGCAAGCATCAAGGGTTGATTTCTGCAGGCTGCTCGGGATTTGACTCTATAGGGAACAAGTGCCAGTTAACGCACATGGACGAGATCATGGTGCTGGCTTACTCGCACGATATGGTTGCCGGCCAGGAGGGTGGCAACCAGGCTGGTCGCGGCAAACACATGCCAATCATGCTTACAAAGGCCATTGATAAGTCATCTCCGTTGCTAGCGAGTGCGCTGCATGCGGGTGAAGAGGTGGAGTGCGTCATCAATCTTTTCCGGACAGCCTCCGCAGGAGGGCAGGAGCGATACTTCTCAATTCATCTGACAGGAGCGCGTATAGCGCATATCAGCCAGCAAGTTCCTCACGCTATCCGCATGAACGATGCGGAGCCGCAAGAGCACGTGTCTATCCGATACCGCGAAATTGCCTGGGCACATGTGCCCGGCGCGACAAGTGCTCGTTGCACGTGGGGTAATGAGGATGAATGAGGAATCGTGTGATATTCACGATGTCGCCAAAGCCGCTTCCGATTTGGTGGCCGTTGGCTGCACGATCGGGTTGAGGCATCTGGCAGATGGAACTGCACGGTTGCGATTCAGTGCGGTTGTTTCGGCGTACGCGGATGAGGTTATTCAAGCGGTTGACCAGGGGGTCATTAGTGCGTGGCAGGGCGTTCAGGATCTTGTCGCAGAATATGAAGAGCTAGCATCGAAAGCAGGTTTTTACCTGCAGAATGGACTTACAGTCGCAGCAGGGGTGATGCAAATAAGATCCGGCGTTGCTTCAACTGCAGCCCCCGTAGCAATTGGTGTAATACCCGGTGCTTTGTTGATTGCTCACGGCACCAACAATGTCTATGAGGGTTTGGCAAATATCCATAACGGCCCAGAAGTACCAATAACAGTGGGCCCTATCAGAAACGTCTATCATTCTATATTTAGAGGTGAAAGTGAGGGCAATCTCGTCTTCTATTCGATGGATTTATTTTTGTCCGGATATGGAATGATCAGGCCAATACGAAAGCCTGGAGCATTCGAATTGTTCAGGCGTGATCCTGTGAATTATGAAGCAGCTTTCCGGCAGACAGGAAAGGTTGCCTTAGCACTCGAAGCTATCATTGATTTTTTTACCTTACAGGCAGTGCTCAAAGAAAACTCTGGGCGTGGATGAAATGATTGCCGCTGTTCTGTTAGGTGGCTTCCACGTGCGAATTGGAATTTTTTTGATTACACAGTGTTCGTTAGTGAGTTTTAGGGAGCTTGGTTACGATGACCCTGGAAAATATTCGATATCATATTTCTGTCACGCTCTTGGTACTAGGTTGCTGTGGTCTGCCGACAGGCGCCATAGTGTGGTGCCTAACTGAGATTGTTCCATTGCAAGGAACGCATCTGAATATAGCTTACGCAGTAACGTACGTGACTCTCGTTTTTTTCGGCTTGCGCTTTTACCTTCCTAGAATGCGTGGCCATGCATAGCTCTGCCTGAGGATTTTGATCTGCAAGCAGCGGTCTTTTCCTACAGTGATTTCGGAAACTTTGCAAAACAGGGTATGACTTTCTGACTTGGGAAATTGCCTACAACTCATCACGATGTGTCTATCCGATACCGCGAAATTGCGTGGGCGCATGTGCCTGGCGCGACAAGTGCTCATTGCACGTGGGGTAATGAGGATGAATGAGGAATCGTGTGATATTCACGATGTGGCCAAAGCCGCTTCCGATCTGGTGGCCGCTGGGTGCACGATTGGGTTGAGGCATCTGGCAGATGGAACTGCACGGTTGCGATTCAGTGCGGTTGTTTCGGCGTACGCGGATGAGGTTATTCAGGCGGTTGACCAGGGACTCATCAGCGCTTGGCAAGGGCTTCAGGAGCTAAGAGCCGAGCATGACGAATTATTGTCAAAGGCTGGTTTTTACCTTCAGAACGGTATTGGTGTTGCGGGTGGTGTGGTGCAGGTCGGGACGGGTGTTTCGATTATTGGCAGCTCGGGAGGGCTCGCTGTCGTTCCTGGAGGGCTGATGATCGGACATGGTGCGAATAATATTTATGAAGGCTTAGGGAATATTTACAATGGTGCGGCTGCGCCGGGTGTTGTTGGATCTGTTAGGCAGCTTTACCAAACGGCCCTGAGGGATGAGACGCGCGGTGATGTTGCTTACTACTCTCTGGATTTGCTTTTAGCAAGCTACGGAATGTTTAGGCAGGTGAAAAAGCCCGATGTATTCGAATTATTTAGGCGCGATCCAGTTAATTATGAAGTGGCATATCGTCAGTCGGGCAAGCTGGCTTTGACGTTTGAAGCAGTCGTTGATTTTTTCACATTGGATGCAATGGTTAAAAAAGGTGTATATCCTCGGGAAAAATAGGAGTCGACTTGTTGATTTTTTCACGTCTTTCCGCGCATTCTCGGAATATAAAAACGCAATCCGAAATAAACGAAAATTACGTATGCGGTTAAGTAAGCGCCGTCTAGGTATTTGTCGCTAATGTGGACGAAATTTGTTATGCCCCAGACAGCAAGCGCGGACGGTAGGCCTGAGCAGCCTAAAACCATGAGGGTCACTGCGATGTGGTATCGGATGTTTTCAAGATTCATTTCTGATGTCATCTATCAGCTGGCCCGGTAGATTAATATGGCTGTTCGGAGCCGAGCAACGCCCCTATTGAAAATCAGAAATCGCTGTAAGAAAAAATACCGAGACAATTACCCTGATCGCGCCTGCACCATTTGATGGTCTGCAATTCAAAAACCATTATTCACGCTATCCTGCACGCTCTGAAACCCGGACGCTTTTCCATGCTGGTAATCTCCAACAACGTGCACATTCCCGATGCCGAGATCGAGCTGACGGCCATTCGTGCTCAGGGCGCGGGTGGGCAGAACGTCAACAAGGTTTCCAGCGCAATGCACCTGCGCTTCGACATTCCGGCCTCGTCCTTGCCCGAGTTCTACAAGGAGCGACTGCTGGCGCTGCGCGACAGTCGCATCACCAGCGAAGGTGTGTTGATTATCAAGGCCCAGCAATACCGCACGCAGGAGGCCAATCGCGCCGATGCGCTGGAGCGGTTGACCGAGCTGATCCTGAGCGCCACCAAGGTCGAAAAGAAACGCCGCCCGACCAAACCGACCCTCGGCTCGAAGAAACGCCGGCTCGAATCCAAGACCAAGCGCGGCAGCATCAAAGCGGGGCGCGGCAAGGTCGATTTTTAGCGGACGTCGCGTTGTTCCCGGTGCTTTTCATTAAGATGCTTCGGGGCTTGCCGGTACAGGTAGATGCTCAGGGCCAAACCACTGAGCGCGGCGATCGCAGCGAACAGGAAGATCGAGGCAAAACCAAACCCTGCCGCAATCGCCCCCGCCAGCGGACCGGTGATCCCCAGTGACAAATCGATGAACAGCGAATAGGCCCCGACTGCCGCGCCGCGACTGGAGGCCGGCACCAGATTGACCGCCTCGACGCCCAGCGCCGGGAACACCAGCGAAAAGCCGAAACCGCTCAGTGCCGCACCGGCCAGCGCCCATTGCGCGTCGGGCGCCAACCACAGCAGCAACAAGCCCAGGGTTTCTACCGACAAACAGGCAATCGCCACCCGAAAGCCGCCAAGACGGTTGATCAGGTTGCCGAACAGCAGGCGCGCGCAGATGAAGCTGGCGCCGAACAGGCTCAGGCACAGCACCGCGTTATCCCAGTTCTGCGTCGCGTAATACAGGGTGATGAACGTGGCGATGGTGCCGAAGCCGATCGAGCCCAGCGCCAGACCGCAACCGTGCGGCAGCACGCGCCCGAGCACATGCATGAATGGCAAGCGCTCGCCGACCACGATTGGCGCGGCGGTTTTCGGCCAGGCCAGCGCCAGGCCCAGCACGGCCAGCAAGACGATGCTCGCACCCATGCTCCACAGACCCAATTGACCGACCAGAAACACCCCCAGTGGTGCGCCGACTGCCAAAGCGCCGTAGCTGGCGATGCCGTTCCACGAGATGACTTTGGCGGTATTCGCTGCGCCTACGCGGCCGATGCCCCAGCCAATTGAACCCGAGCCGACCAGGCTTTCGGCGCTGCCCAGCACCAGTCGGCCGATCAACAGGCTGATCAGGCTGAGCATCGGCAAGCTTTGCGTCCACGCCGAAATCAGCATGAACACGCCACTCAAACCGCACCCGGCGAGACCGTACATCACCGCCAGTTTGCTGCCTTTGTCGTCGATGATTTTTCCCGCATACGGCCGGCTGAGCAGGGTGGCGAGGTATTGCACGCTGATCACCAGGCCGGCAACAACGGCGCCGAAACCAAGGTCGGTGTGGACGTAGCCGGGCAACACGGCCAGGGGAATGCCGATGTTCAGGTAGCCGATGAAGGTAAACAGGACGATGGAAACGACTTGCAGCGTGACCGCCAGGGGGCGCTGGTTTTCAGACATGAGGTAAAGGTCCACGGAGCAGCAGGATAGATAGGCTGCTTATGATAGCGGCGCGAACGGCCGCGGGTCGTGGAAAAGTAAAACTATTTGCCGGGCGGGCAACTTCAGGATTTGGCGGGTGCGACCAGATGTGTCGTGACCAGGGCGGCCAGGGCATTCTCTTCAGTGCCGAAGCGG